>JACVJA010000076.1 GCA_015661035.1 Candidatus Calidifonticultor daggyaiensis
AAGATTCTTCCACCGATCTCTCGATCGGGGGGGATTTCTAAATTTTTTAAGAAATTTAAATTTATCATTATACTTTTAAAATATACAAAAATCATACCAAATTTTTTGGAATTTCAAAATTTCAAAAAACTCAATAATTTCAATAAAGTTCAAAAAATTCAAAAATATAACTTAAACAAAAATTTTGCACAAAATTGTAACACGCAAAAACTAATTTTTCAACACTTAACGCAAATCACTTTTTATCTCAATAACTTAAATCACTGTTACAAATTAGTAACACAGTTACAAAATTGTACGAAATGAGAAAATTTTCACAAAGTTTTTGTGAGAATATGTCTGTAGATTTAAATTTTGAGTTTTAAGCAGAGTTTTTAAAAAATGAATATCAAAGTACTTACTTTTAAAAAAGTACGGTTTAAACGCAAAATTTAGCGTTTAAAGGGCATTTTTAGAGTATATCACTATCTCTAAGTTTACTTAATTTTCTTTTTTGCTATTTTTCACGTTTAATAGAATCTTATAAAATTCTTTTGCAATGCGATTCTTGACTTTCACTTAAAAACTGTTCTTGTAGTTTGTGAAATATTTCACAAGTCGGGGGGAACTTTCTGACTTTCCGCCTTAGGTGATGGATGAGGTTGAATAGCTACTTAGTTAGCAATAAAAATCTAAGTTTGATATTACTAATCACTTAACAAGAGTGTAAATTTTTTTAAAGAAAGAAAGTAAGATAAAGAAAGAAATACGTTTATTATTTTTATATTTTCTTATAAATGTTTCATTAGAGAAACATTTATTTTATATTTTTAAATTATTTTTTAAAAATAAAAAAAATAAAAAAAAATAAAAATAAAAAAATTAATTAAAAAAAATTTTTTCTTTTTCTTTATTCTTTTTCTTTTTCTTTTTCTTTTGTTTCTTTTCTTTTTCTTTTTCTTTTTCTCTTTCTTTTTCTTAAAAAATTGTTTTATATGTGAAAAAAATCACAAAATATCTTTTTCTTTATTCGCAGAGGCAGAGAATTTGGGAACAGAGGAAGGATATTCGAGATGATGGAATTTGGGAATCAAATAATCTTATTAGAACCATTTTCAAAAAATGCATCTAATTGTTTAAATTTTGCGTTTTGGGAAGACTTTTTTAAAAGTACGTGTTGAGATATTTATTTTTAAAAAAATGCGTTTTAAACGTAAAATTTAAAAAAAAGAAGAATAATCTATAAAGTGACTTTTTGTGGGAGTCAATTTTATTAGATTTCTTGGCGGATTCGCTGGCGGGACGCCCTAAACAGTGTGAAGTGAAAGTTATCGAATTCATTAAAAAAATAATATTTATGTCTGATAAGATACATTATGTTAACTTTTATTGTAACTATACGAATCTATTAAGAAAATGCTAAAAAATATGTACTATAAACTGATATAATTTTAGTTGTGATAAATTTCACAAATAACAATTTTTGTCATCTCTATCTTTATGTTTTTGTGAAAAATTTCACTTTTTTTAGATAACTCCACCCCCCAGCCACCCCCGAGGGCCGAGACGAAAAAATTGCATTCAGGTTCACTAATCCGTAATATATTTTAAAGCCCTTTTTTATCCATATTTGGATACTCTTTTAATTGATTTTGATTTTGGGTATGTTCTGTGGTTGATACCTGATTGGTCGTGTAGTTCTTTTAGTTTAGCGATGTGTTCTTCGTATTCTTTGTTATTGGAGTATCCGCATATGGTGCAGTTTCCTATAGGGGATGGGATGAAGAGGTTTTTGCAGCGCCAGCATTTCATGGTTTAGTAATTGTATTTTATTTTGTATTTTTTGTCAAGTATATTGACAAAAAGTCATAAATTTTATATTATTTATGTGATGCCTAAGAGTATTGATAGGAAAGCTGTTTTGAAGGCTATTATTTCTGGTCTTGAGAATAACAAGACTTTTACTGATCTTTCACGTGAGTTGGGTGTATCTCGTGGGACGATTACGTCTTTGGCACGTAGGTATCAGGATAAGTATCCTATTCTTAAGGAGAGGTTTGAGAAGTCGAATAAGTTTAAGACTGAGGGGGGGGATAAGGTTGAGCGGATAGCTCAGATGATGGATTCGGGGATGAGTTTTCGTGATATAGCTCGTGAGATAGGGATAAGTACGACTTCTGTTGTGAATGTATTTCGTAGAAATATAGCTTCGAATCCTATTTTTAAGCGTATAAATGAGGAGCGAAGGCTTCAGATGGCTATAAAGAAGTCAAAGATGTATAGTCCTGATCTTATTGATAGGCTTTTTGAGGTTGTTAATCAAGATGGGTTTGATATGGCTAAGTGTAAAGCTTCACAACTTATACTTAATGCTGCGGGTATAGGAGAGGCAAAACCGCAGCAGATTATTATTGCTATAAATGCCGAAGAATACCAAAATATTTCTTGCGCCCCACCACCCGAAGGATTCGGAGAAATTGGAGACATGGAGGAGATGGGCTCGTAATGACCTTTTTTGGTTTGCTCGTTATGTTTTAGGGTTTTCTGAGCTCACCAATCTCCATAAAGATGTCTGTCGTTTTCTCCAAGATTTTTCATCAAAACGTAAACTAATCCTTATGCCAAGAAGCCATTTTAAGACTACACTTGCGACGATTGCACTACCGATGTGGTTAATTATACAAAAAAAAGTACCATTTAATACAGCACTTGCGGGCTGCGATATAAGGATTCTTCTTGCCAATGAATCGGCAAGCAATGCCGAAAGGTTTCTTTCAGCAATAGAAAGCCTTTTTGATAGTCGAACGATGCTTCGGGCTTTATTTCCTGATCTTATACCACTTCCTAATCAACGTAAACGCTGGAATCAACAAGAGATGCTTGTGAATCGTAATGCTTCATGGCCAGAGGCAACGATCCAGACAATTGGCGTCGGTGGTGCTGTTCAGTCTTCACATTTTGATGTTCTGATACTTGATGACCTTATTGGTAAGGAGGCTATGGAATCTGAACTTGTGATGGAAAAAACAAAACTATGGCTTGACTATACTGAAAGCCTTCTTGTGAATCCATCTAAATCTTTGGTTATCGTAATTGGGACAAGGTGGCATAAAAGGGATATCTATCAACATATAATTGATACTGACCATAGATTTGAAGTCTACTCTAGACAAGCGGTAGAAGATGGAAAACCTATTTTCCCTGAGCGGTTTACACTTGAATTCTTTGAAGATTTGAAAAAGAAAAATCTTTCTATGTATCTTTCACAGTATTTAAATAACCCCACAGATCCTGAGCGGTGCGAGTTTCGTGAGCAGTGGATCCGTTATTGTTCATGGAATTCCGATAAGGTGGACTACGGAGATGGTTCCCCACCTGTTTCACTTTCTGATTTTGATATAGTAGGAGCATTTGATCCTTCTGTAGATGAACATTCAAAAAGTTCACGTATGGCTGTAGTTTTTGCTGGAATGGATAGCCGACAAAATGTTGTTATATTCGATTGTTATGCGGGCCGAGATACGACTGATAAAATAATCGACCGTATTTTCTCAATGTATCAAAAATGGAAACCCAGGGCATTCGGTATAGAATCGGTAGTATTTTCTAAACTTTATATTTATATATTCCAGAAAGAAATGCTTCGCCGTGGGAAATTCCTTTCGATTGTTCCAATTAAAGTATCTTCTACAAGATCAAAAGAGGCAAGAATCCGTGATGCAATACAATCAGTCGCTCCATTGGGTAAACTTTTTATATTCCCAAACCTTCATGGATTTGTTGAAGAATTTATAGAATTCCCACAGTCAAAATATAAAGATATAATGGATGCAACCGCCCACTGCATAAATATGCTCAGACCACCGATGGATTCAGAAGAAATAAAAGAAATAGAAGAAGAAGAAGAATATATTATAAATTCAAGAAATAAAATTACAGGTTATTGACAAAATGTCTAATTTGTGGTATAAAATGTCATAATTGACAAAAAGTCTTTTATGGGAGATATTACTCAAGACTTTAGTCGTTGGGAGTTTCGTTGTAAGTGTGGTTGTGGGAAGGAGGATATCCATATAGGATTAGTGCATCGTTTACAGGTAATTCGTGATATTACTGGACATCCTATAAAGATTTTGAGTGGATGTCGTTGTGCTGAATATAATGCCAAAATTGGTGGAGCTCCTGAAAGTTACCATCTAAAAGGTATGGCTGCAGATTGGTGTTTTGGGGGCGATGATCCCGACAGTCTCCTTGCGAAAGTAGCAAATAGACTTATTCCTGAATGGTCTGGTGGTCTTCATTATTATCCTGAGAAAAATTTTATCCATTGCGATATAGGGCCCAAAAGAAGGTGGTAAATGATTAGAAAAACCCCAAAGGGTTACGTTGTTTACTCTGAAAAAGGAAAAAGATTAAGCCGTCCCTATAGAACAAAGGCTCAGGCTCTTAAGCGGCTCAGACAAGTTGAATACTGGAAGAAAAGAAAGAAATAAATGTGAGTAAACAAAGTAAAATTTTAGTTATTTCTGATCTCCATGTTGGCAGCATCTATGCTCTTTGGCATCCTGATTCAGAAATAAAAGGAACTCGATGGAACTTAAATGTTTTACAGAATGCACTATGGAAAGCATGGAATGAAATGCTTGAAACAATAAATAAAAAAAGATTTGATGCAATAGTTGTAAATGGTGATGTGATAGATGGAATCCAACAAAAGTCTCGTGGTATTCCATGTATTACAACAGATATTTCAGAGCAAGCCGAAGGAGCAATCTGTTTACTTAAGGACCTTAGAAAACTTACAGATCATATGTTTCTAATAAGGGGCACAGAATACCATGATAGTATATGTGGTGAAGCAATAAATGAAATAGGCCGTGCTCTTAATTGTGACCCTTTTAAAAAAGGTCAATATTCTTCAGCAGTTTTAAATCTTGAAATAAACGGTTCTATAATTAATTTTTCTCATTACATAAGTGTTATGACAGGCCTTTACAGGGCCACTGCTCTTGATCGTGAAGGTGTGTGGGCATCGATTAGTGGTAAGACAAAGACTCCTGATGCGAAATGTGTAGTAAGATCACACCTACATTATTTTATTCACGTAGAGCATAGCTCACGTCATATTGTCGTTACTCCCTGTTGGCAACTACATACTGAGTACGAAATAAGAAAAGGTTATTATAGATTTTTCCCCGAAATAGGTATTGTAATTATTAGTGTTGATAATACAGAACAAGATCCTATAAGTATAAAAAAGTTACTCTGGAAAACACCACCAGAGCCAGTTTTTAAAGTTTAATTCTATGAAGGTGCTTGATTTTGATTGGTATGAAGTAGAAAGTATTCCCCGAATTGAAGACAGTAAGAGGAATAAAAAATTTAATGCGCTGCTTAACATCTTACTTAAAAAGA
This sequence comes from Candidatus Calidifonticultor daggyaiensis, assembly GCA_015661035.1. Taxonomy (GTDB): domain Bacteria; phylum Actinomycetota; class Humimicrobiia; order Humimicrobiales; family Humimicrobiaceae; genus Calidifonticultor; species Calidifonticultor daggyaiensis. Next base: position 5,395 of record JACVJA010000076.1, read on the forward strand.
AGCCAGGTACTGTATTATGTAAGAATTTTAGAGATGCTCAAGAGGCAAGAAAAGAACAAAGAAGTCTTCATAAATGGTTTAATAAAAGAAATTATAATTACAAATTTTTAACCCGTGGTTCTAAATTATTTATAAAGGTAAATTAATTATGTCAAGCAGAGCTGTGAAAACAAAACGAAAAATTCCTGAAGAGCTTTTACGTTACCGTGAAGCGGTGGGGCCTGGAAAAATCATGAGTCCCGAAACTTTCAAGCGTATTGTTCGTAAAGCTCGGAAAAGAGGTGCACGTGATCCAGAGGCAGTTGCAGGTCGAGCCTACTGGCGTACGCTTCAAGCAAAGGCAAGAGGTAAAAAGAAAAAATGATTACACTTCTTCCATTGAGTGAAGAAAAACAGAATTATATTGTGAGCTGGCTTTCGGATGAAATAAAGTCTGCACTCTCTGGCAGGGCAGAGCTCGAAGATCATTGGACAAAGTGGCTTAGAAATTTTGAGGCTCGTCCTGAACAAGAAGTAAAAACTTTTCCATTTGAACGTAGCTCAAATATTGTCGCCCCTATACAATCAAGTGTTGTGAATGCAGTTGTAGCAAGAGAATATGCAACACTTTTTGGTGTAAAACCATTCTGGACAGTTACTGCATTAAATAAACGCTGGACCGAACATGCTGTACCAACCGAAAGACTTTTAGATTATGCACAACGTTTTGAAATGGAACTCCATAAAAAACTTATTGATTGGTTTTATATAAAGAATAATCTTGGAACTGCTGTTGCCAAAATTCCATGGATAACCGATTTTAAAAATGTTAAGCGTTATATGGAAGATGGAAAGATTGAATCCCATCTTTTTACTATAGCTAATGGTCCACGTTTTATTCCAATACCTATTCAGGATTTTATAGTTCCAATCACAAGCCTTCAGGATATTCAATCCTGTAAATGGATTGCGCATCGTTTTAGACATCATTGGGGAACTATTTCACGAAGGGCGAAACAAAAAGTTTATATTAATACTGAAAAAATAGAGAGATTTTTTAAATCCGAAGCAGACCGTATAACAGAAGAACAGGAAAGGTTACGTTATCTTCAAAGGAGTTACGATGTAAGAGAATATGAACTTTACGAAGTATGGTGTGATTATGATTATGATGATGATGGGAATGAGGAGTCTTGCGTTTTTACAATCCATCTTGATTCTATGACACTTCTTAGGGCAACCCTTAATCCATTTAATCATGGTCTTCGTCCATTTTTGATTACGCACTGTTTTCCGCGTCCACATAGTATCTATGGAATAGGCTATGGTCAAAAGATTGAAAGATTACAGGATGGTCTTACAACTGCC
>JACVJA010000077.1 GCA_015661035.1 Candidatus Calidifonticultor daggyaiensis
TAATAATACATCTATAAATATTCCTAGTACAATTGAGGTAAGGGGAGAAGTTTATCTTTCAAAAGAAGAATTTAAAAAAATAAATACACAGCGAGAAGAAGAAGGTCTTCCTACTTTTGCTAACCCTAGAAATGCTGCAGCAGGCTCGCTTCGCCAAATTGACCCTAAAATGACAGCTCAGAGAAACTTAAATATTTTTATTTATGGAGCAACTTATCAATCTGTTAAAAACATAAATGAAAGCTTAAAGAAAGTAAATCTAGTGCAAACAGATTTATCTAAAGCTCCTAAAATTCCAAAAATATCTGAAATCAAAACTCATTATGAACTGCTTTCTTATCTAAAACAAATTGGTCTAAAGGTTAATCCAAATATAAAAAAAGCAGCTAGTTTTGACCAAATAAAAGAATATATTGAATATTGGCGTGAAAGACGCCATAGCCTTGAATATGAAACTGACGGGATAGTCATAAAAGTTAATGATTTTTCTTATCAGCAAAAATTAGGGCAAACTTCAAAAAATCCACGCTGGGCAATAGCATTTAAGTACCCACCAGAAGAGCAAATAACAAAAGTATTAGATATTATTGTAAGTGTTGGAAGAACAGGTATTTTAACTCCAGTTGCAAAATTATCACCAGTAAAAATTTCCGGTTCAACAGTCTCAAATGCAACTTTACACAATGAGGATGAAGTAAAAAGAAAAGATGTAAGAATTGGTGATTGGGTTGTTGTTCATAAAGCAGGAGAAATTATCCCAGAAATTGTTAAAGTAGTAAAAGAAAGAAGGACCGGTACTGAAAAACCGTTTAAAATGCCTGACAATTGCCCGGTATGTGGAAGCCCGGTTACAAGAACCCCTGAAGAGGTTGCAGTAAGGTGCACCTCTTTTGCCTGTCCTGCCCAGCAGTATGAAAAAATTGTTCATTTTGCATCAAAAGGAGCAATGGACATTGAAGGCTTAGGACCTGCAATTGTTGAAAAACTGCTTGCAAACAAAAAAATAAATGATGCAGCAGATATTTATTATTTAAAGTATGATGATATTTATGGACTCGAAAATTTTAAGGAAAAATCGACAAACAATCTCTTATCAGCAATAAAAAAAAGTAAAGATAGACCGCTTTCAAGATTAATATATGCATTAGGTATAAGATTTGTTGGCTCTCATATAGCTGAGGTATTAGAAAAAAACTTTGAAAGCCTAGATGAGTTAGCGAATGCAGATTTTGAAACACTAAATTCTATTTTTGAAGTCGGCCCAAGAATTGCAGAAAGCATAGTTTCCTTTTTTAAGCAAGAGCAAAACCTTAAAGTAATTGAGAAACTAAGAAGTGCAGGTGTAAATTTTAAAGCTCAAAAAAAACAGTTAGATTTAAAACCGGAAATAGCAGGTAAAACATTTGTTTTAACTGGAAAACTATCTTCATTTTCTAGAGATGAGGCTAAGGAGCTTATTGAAAAATATGGTGGCAAAGTATCTTCAAGTGTAAGTAAAAATACTGATTTTGTAGTTGTAGGCCAAGATCCTGGAAGTAAGCTTACAGCAGCACAAAAATTTGGCATAAAAACTTTAAATGAAGAAGAATTTAAAAAATTAGTTGAATAATTTTTAATTATTTTTTTAAAAATTAGCTGACATAAAATTAGCTAACATAAAAATATAAATAGTCTTTAAAATACACCTATTACAACAAATATATTGAATATGCAAAACTTAAATATGCATAATAAACTAAACAATCCTAATGAGCTAAATGAATCTGAGATAAATGAATCTGAGCAAAGTAAATCTCCGTCAAACAAAGTTAGCACAAATAAAGCTCAGTTAAATAAAATCCAGACTAATAAACAACATAAATTTACCCAATTTAATTACCAAGAAAACTTAAGAAATAAAAAATTACATAGACTGTCTTATAATTATGCCGACAATCAAGTAAGATGGAGTGCCCTTGACGGCTTTTTATCAGTAATAATACTTATAGCATTGCTTGTTGGAATATATTTTGCAACATCTGCAATATTAAGGTCAATTAGCCAAAACAAGATTGTTCACTTAAATATTACTAGCATTGATAATTTAACATTTTCTATTTTTTACGGCATACAGGTTTTGCTTATGTTGGGAGTTGTATGGTTTTTTGCTGTATTTTGGAGGCGTTCTAGCTTTAAAGCATTAGGCTTTAAATATTATAGTCTGATAAAAACGATTTGGTATACATTTATTGCCTTAATTTTTATATTTATATTTAGTTTTATATATGTTTTTGCATTAAAATTTTTCTTTGGTATTGAAGCTCCTCAAAGTAAAATTGAGCAGCTTGTTTCTAACAACAACGTTTCAGGAAATATTTTAATTGTAGTCACAGCAGTCATTGCACCATTCTGTGAAGAGATATACTTTAGAGGTTTTTTATATTCTGCTTTTAAGAAAAACTTTGGTGTTACAATTGCCCTTTTTTTGTCATCTCTTTTATTTTCACTGGCTCATCTTGAACTTTACAGCTTTATTCCTATTTTAGTAATTGGCTGGATTTTAGCATACATATTTGAGAAAACAAAATCTATTTTTACAGCTATAATTTTGCACTCTGTGTATAATCTAATTTTAATATCAATTCTTCTTGGTAAATTTCAATTTGTTAAAATGTATTAATTTTTATGCTTCTAATTTGTGTATTGATTTTGAGATTATTCCGTACCATATTAAAAACAACATAAAATTTTTATAAAAATTATATAGAACCTTTATTTTTTATATAGAAAATATATTTTAAAATTTTTTCTGTTTATTTTGTTTATTTTATTTTTTTGTTAAAATTTAAGCTTAGTTTTTTATTGCTGAATATAATTTAAAATTTCTTTTTTTATTTGATATTTATGAGTTAATTTATAAGTAAAATTACTAAAAAAGTTATGAGTAAAATAACAAAAAAAGAAGTTGAGCATATTGCAAAACTAGCAGAGCTTGAGTTTGGCGATGAGGCTTTAAATAAATTTACATACCAATTAGATCAAATTTTATCCCATGTTGCAAAAATTAATGAGGTTGATACTTCTAATATTAAGCCTACTTCACACACGCTTGAAATTAAAAATGTATTTAGGAAAGATGAAATTAAAGAGTCAGTACCAGTTGAAGATGCATTGAGCAATGCCCCAGAAAAAGCTGACAGCGGTTTTTTAGTTCCAAAAATTGATTGAATTAAAATTTTTATGAAAAAATTATAAAAAATATATGGGAAATAATAATTTTTTAGAAATAATTTTTTTACCAGCGCACAAGCTTAATAATTTAATTCAAGAAAAAAAATTAAAAGTATCTGAAATAGCAAAATGTTATTTTGATGCAATAGAAAAAAGCCAGCAGAAATTAAACTTATATATAACTATTTGTAAAGAACAAGGATTAAATTTTGCAAAAATACTGGATGAATCACCGGATTATTTAGATGATTTAAGTAATATAAAGCCCTTTTTTGGAATTCCTATTGCTATAAAGGATAATATTTGCACAAAAGGCATTACAACTACTTGTGCATCTAAGATTTTACAAAACTATATCCCAATTTATAATGCAACAGTAATTGAAAGACTAAATGCACAGTCATATATACTTACTGGTAAGGCTAATATGGACGAGTTTGCAATGGGATCTTCAAATGAAAACTCTTTTTTTGGCCCAGTTAAAAATCCCTGGGATATAAATTGTGTACCCGGAGGCTCAAGCGGAGGGCCAGCTGCAATTATTGCATCTGGAGCTGCGGCTTGTGCTTTAGGCTCTGATACTGGAGGTTCAATAAGACAGCCTGCATCTTTATGCGGAGTTGTTGGTTTAAAGCCAACATATGGACTTGTTTCAAGGTATGGGCTTGTTGCATTTGCTTCATCACTTGACCAAATTGGTCCAATTACCAGAGATGTAAAAGATGCAGCTCGCCTTTTAAATGTTATTGCAGGTTGGGATGAGAATGATTCTACCTCTATTAATTTAAAAATGCCGGACTATGAAGAATTTCTAAAAGATGATATTAAAAATTTTAAAATTGGTATAGTAAAAGAATTAATGGTAAAAGAGGTAGCCCCAGAAGTTAGAGAATCAATTAATAAGGTTGTTTCTTTAGCTGAACAGATGGGTGCTTATGTTGAAGAAATTTCTTTACCATCTTTGGAATATGCTTTAAGCGTTTATTATATAATTGCTCCATCAGAAGCAAGTTCAAATCTCTCACGTTATGACGGGGTTAGATATGGGTTTAGAAATACCTCAGCTAAAACATTAAGGGAAATGTATAAAAAAACAAGAGCTGGAGGTTTCGGTGATGAGGTTAAAAGAAGAATAATGATTGGAACTTATTGTTTATCGTCAGGATATTATGATGCTTATTATGAAAAAGCTCAAAGAGTTAGAACAAAAATTATAAATGATTTTAAATCAGCATTTAAAAAATATGATATTTTAATTTCCCCAACTTCACCTACAACAGCATTTAAAATGGGTGAAAAATTGGACAATCCTTTAATGATGTACCTATCTGATATATGCACAATTCCAGCAAATCTTGCTGGTATTCCTGCAATATCTATTCCTGCAGGACTATCAAAGAGCGGTCTTCCAATAGGGCTTCAAATAATTGCTGATAGTTTAAGGGAGGACAATGTTTTCAGAGCTGCTTACAGCCTTGAAAAGGCAATAGGATTTAGTAAAAATCCAATAGGCTTGTATGAATAAAAATATGTATAAATAGTTTTAAAATAATTTGGAATAAAGATAAAAATATAAAGATATAAAAGTAAAATAAGGATAAAACAGTAACATATTGTTTTTGGAATTATAAAATGTTTGGGCATAATTTTTAAATAATGAATTTTAAAAATAGCATTGGGTATTAAAAAAGTTATTAATAGTGGTAGTTATTAATAATGGAGAAAAGCTGATGGATAGAGATACACAAATTAATCAGAAAGATAATAATACAAATAATAAAGTTATTGATAAAATTATTATTGATAATAATTTTGAAGTAGTTATTGGTCTTGAAACACATGTTGAACTATCAACTAAAACTAAAATGTTTTGCGGCTGCAAGCTTTCTTTTGGCAAAACTCCAAACACATACACTTGCCCAGTTTGTTTAGGACTTCCTGGTTCTCTTCCTGTTATAAATGAAAAAGCAGTTTTATTTGCTGTAAAAATTGCATTAGCGTTAAACTGCAAGATAAACAATTATACTTTATTTCATAGAAAGAATTATTTTTATCCTGATATGCCTAAGAATTATCAAATAAGCCAGTATGATTTGCCTATTGGAAGTGATGGTTATCTTGATATAGATATGCAAGGATATACAAGGCGTGTTGGAATATTAAGAGTTCATATGGAAGAAGACACAGGAAAGCTTATTCACACTGGCTCAACAGGCAGAATTAGTGAATCCTTTTCAAGTATAGTTGATTTTAACAGAGCAGGGACACCATTAATTGAAATTGTTACAAAACCGGATATAAGGTCTGCTTTAGAGGCAAAAGAATATTTAATTAGTTTAAGAAATCTAATATTGTATTTAGATGTAAGTGACTGCAGTATGGAGCAGGGAAGCTTAAGGTGTGATGCAAATATTTCAGTAAAAGAAGCAGAATCAGATAAACTAGGAGTAAAAACAGAGATAAAGAACTTAAATTCTTTTAGATTTTTACAAAGAGCTTTAGAATATGAAACTCAAAGGCAAATTGAAATTTTAAAATCAGGCGGAAAGATAACCCAGCAAACACGCCATTATGATAATATAACTGATACCACTATGCCTTTAAGAACAAAAGAAGAAGCCCATGATTACAGATATTTTCCTGACCCGGATTTGGTTCCCATATATGTTGATGATAGTATTATTAATAAGGTAAAGGATGAAATTCCAGAACTTCCTTACCAAAAATATAAGAGGTATTTAAGTGAGTTTAATCTGCCTGAATCTGACTGTAAAATTTTAACATCCGATAAGAATGTAGCGAATTTTTTTGACAAGTGTATTGAAATTAAAAAGCAAAATTTAAAAGAAAACCAAGCTCAGGCAGAAACAAAAGATGTTCAAAAAAAAGAAAGCAAAGAAAGTATTAATTTGAATTTATCAAATTTATCAAATTTTGCAAAAAATGTTAGTAATTGGCTTATTGGTGATTTTGCTTCATTTTTAAACAAAGAAAACATTTCAATCAAAGATTCCAAAGTAAAACCTCAAAATCTATGCGGACTAATAGAATTAATTGAAAATGGTATAATTAATAAAAATACTGCAAAAGAAGTTTTTGAAGAAATGTTTTTTAAAGGAGTAAGCCCAGATGAAGTTGTTAAAAGCAAGGGTCTTGAGCAGATAAGTGATATGACTTTGATTGAAAATATTATACAAAAAGTTATTAATGAAAATCCCGGTCCAGTTTCTGAGTATAAAAATGGCAAAGAAAAGGCAATTGGTTTTTTAATTGGTAAAATTATGGTAGAGACTAAAGGTAAAGCAAATCCAAAGATAGTGTCAGAAATGTTGAAGGGAAAATTGGCGAAATAAGTTAGGTTAATAATTTCAAAATATACCATTATATATAAAGCAAACTATAATTATTGTGATTAAATCTTTTTATTTAATTGTACTATCTAAGCTTGGTGTTTACAGTTTAACGCTAAAACCTCCAAGCAAAATATTAAATATAATTATATTTTAAAA
>JACVJA010000078.1 GCA_015661035.1 Candidatus Calidifonticultor daggyaiensis
GGGATCTTATACTTATTTAACAGGTCAAAAGTCTCAATAAGTAAATAGTCGCCAACAAATTTTGCAGTATCTCTATTAAACAGTTTATGAATTGTTGTTTTACCGCGGCGCAATGCAGATTTATCTATTATATCATCATGAATTAATGAAGCTGTATGTATAAGTTCTACAGCTGCTGCAGCTGGAATTAAATAATTGATATCATAATTTTTATTTTTTGCGCATATGAGTAATAGAGCAGGTCTTATCCTTTTACCGCCAGCTGTTAATGTACTTTTAACTGCATTTTGTAATGTATTGCTTGTATTGCTTAAACTATTAGTAAAACCTAAAAGAAAATCCTCAAGTCTTTTTAAATCACTTTTTAAAAATAAAAGTTCAGGTTTAAATTTAAAGATATCTTTTGCCGAGCTTATAGCAGCTTTCGTTTCAAGATTATATCCGCTATCTAAATTTTGGAATTCTGCTTTAAAATCAATTTTATTTTTATTTTTAACAAGCATTATTATTTTACACAAAATTTATTTTACGATTGAATTTTTATATTCCTATTAATTATTATTATCTTGATTTGTTTTAAATCCTTTTAAAAATTTTTTAAATATTATATCTTTAATATTATATTTTTAATTGCATCTTTAACAACATCTTTTATTATATTAAACCAATTAAAGTTTTTATCAAATAGTGGAAAGTCAAGCTCCCTTTTCTCGCAAACAGTTGATAAACTATATTTATAAGCAATATCTTTTAATTGACTTAGTTTTTCGTTAACAATATCATTATCTTTTAAATTAATTAATTTGTCTATTTCGGACATTATTTTTAATGCTGTTTTTATTCTGTTTTCATTTTGAAACATCACTTGCTCGCTAATGGAACCTGCTTTTGCTTTTAGCTCATTTAATCCTAATGCCGCTTTATAAGTAACATCTACAAGATCATCTTTGCTGATAAAATTAGATTCGTAATTTAAAATATATTTCCAAGAAGGTTTTAAAATAAGTTTAATGTGATCTTTTAAAGTATTTGCTAAAAGCTTAAATCCAAAATCTTTTGGACTTTCAAAAATTCTGCTGCCTGGATCTAAAAATGGAGCCATTGGTGAAATAAAAGGCATAAACCTTTTGTCCCAATTTAATCTTTTATAAAATTCTTCACAAAACTTTACTGTTTCAAGTATGGATTCTTTAGTTTGATAAGGCAAACCAGTCATAAAATATAGGTCAAATCTTAATGCTCCTTTAGATAAAGCAAATTCAATACAAGCGAATAACTCTTCATTAGTATAATATTTACCCATATAATTTCTGATTTTTTCATCATGAGAATCTGGTGAAATCTCATAACAAACTTTAGTAAATGTTTTAGCAGCACTTTCAAAAAACCAGTTTTGGGGTGGTTCAAAAAATTCAAAAAATATTTGCAGCTTTTTATCTAAAGTTTTAGCATATTTAAAAAACTCTTCAACATATTCCCTACTATTGCTGTTTAAGTCTCCTAACAGAAATATTGGTGAATTAATATATCTTCTTATCAATTTTATTTCTTCAACAAGTTTTTTTGGATCCCTAAAAGCTGGTTTGGCCCTATTTGCAAAAATATTAAATGCAGTTTTTGATCCTCCACAATTTGCACAAGTATTTTCACATCCTCTTAAAACAGGAATTGTTGTTATAGGATACCTAAACCAATCATGAAAAGGTACAATACTTCTAATATCTTTGAATTTTATTACCTGTTTAAACATAACACTATAATCAAAGTCTATTTCGTTTAAATCTTTAGATACACAATCAATTGAGTTTACCTGTATTAAACCATTATTTTTAAAAACAAGATTAGGTATTGCCTTTAAGCTGCTTTGTAAGTCAAACTTTTGATAAGTTTGACTTTGATAAACTTTAATTTTTTTGTTTAACAACTTTTTGCTTAACAATTTTCTGTTTAGCAACTCTTCGTTTAATAATTTTTCTTTTAGTATTTTTACTAATTGGTAGAGTGGTTCTTCTGCTGAATCACCTCTAACAATATAATCAACCTGTTCAAATTCAATCAATTCTTTAAAAAAATAAGATGAACTAAAGCCTCCAAATATTACTGGGATATTTGGATGGTATTTTTTTATTATTTTTGCAATTTCAGTTGCACCCTGACAGTGAGGCAACCAATGAAGGTCAATTCCAAAGCTAACAGGATTTAGCTTTTTTATAAAGACCTCTACATCAAAATTTGGGTCATGATACATTCTATATGCCAAATTTACTATTCTAACAGATAGCCCTCTTTTAATTAAATAATTAGAAATTGTTAAAAAACCAATTGGATACATTTCAAAAATAGGTGTAGAAGGAACAAGATCACTTACTGGCCCAAACATAATACTTTTTTTTCTAAAATCATACACACTTGGAGCATGAATTAAGATTAAATCAGGGAATTGTTTTAATTTTAAATTATTAACTTTAGGATTTATTTTCTTGTTAAAACTTTTATTTAAATTATTCTTATCTAATTGTTCCATAAATTTTTTATTTCAACCCTGCAAGTATTTGAAGGAAAAGCACCTGAAGGTGATGTAATATCTTTTGTTAAAGAATTTACACTGCCAAAACTACCGTTAATGCTAAAAAATTCATAACATTTTCCCTGGTCAAGGCTTGCTGTACCTTGAATGATTTTGTCAGTAACTTTAGCTTTTACAAAGATTTTTCCTAAATCATTGTAAACTTCAACCATATCCATATTTTTTATGCCTCTTTTTTTTGCATCAATACTGTTTATCCAAATAAAGTCATCCTGAAATTTTTCAAGTTCTGATAAATCTTGAAACTGTGAATTTACTCTAGCTGGCGAATGCGGCGATATTAATGAAATAGGGTATTTTTCAGAATTTGAAAAATTACTAAAATGACCATCGTCTAAATAGTTAGCTTTAAAATCTTCTATAAACTTTGGAATTGGAGGAATAAGCTCATTATTAAAATCTTTAAAATATTGACTATATATTTCAATTTTCCCAGAAGGTGTTGGAAAAGGATTATTTCTAATATCTTCAATCTGTTGCTTAAATGCAATATAAGGCTTGCCATTGTTAATTATATAGACACCTTGTTCTTTTAAAGTTTTAAAATCAGGGTAACTTGGATCTTTTTCTTTAGCTTTTTTCAAAATAAGTTCAAGCCATTCACTATTGCTTTTATTATTATAATCTTTAATCCCAATCTTACTAGCCAAGCCTGTAAATATTTCAAAGTCAGATTTTGGCAAACCATTATTTGGCAAATCATTATAGAAATTATTACTGAACCCATCACTCTTTTTAATATAACAATTTTTTAGGTTTTTAATAATTTTATTCATGTAAATTAAATAATTACCGCCAAGCCAAGGATGTCCAATATCTTCCCTTTCAAAAAAATGACTGACAGGTAAGATAATATCGGCATACTTAGCTGTTGGTGTTAAAAATAACTCATGCAAAACTATAAAATCAGGTTTTGTTAATGCAAAACAGCCTTTATTGAAATTTAAATACTGGCTTAGTAAATTACAGCCAATAATATACAAAAGTTTGCAGTCTGAGGGGTAACCTCCGCTTTTACCTCTAATTAAAGCATCATATAATTTTGCTTTATGTATTAAATTATGCTCAACTTTAGGTACAGGAATTGTTTCTTCAAAAAGCCCTAATCCCACCAGGTCAGCACCGCCTGATACAAAAGTGCCAGCTTTACCAATATTTCCTGTAATAACTGAAAGAATAGATGCTGACCTATGAAATTGTTCGCCAAAAATACTTCTTCCTGGTGCCCATCCGGTTATTAATGCTGACGGTTTTAAAGTGGCATAATCAATTGCGAGTTTACTAATTTTATTTGCATCAACAAAACATATTTTTTCAGCCCATGATGGTGTTTTTGAAATACCATCTTCTAAACCAAATAAATAATCTTTAAATTTTTTAAAACCTATAGTATACTTTTTTATAAAGTTTTTATCATGTAGGTTTTCATCAATTATTACATAAGCCATTGCTAAAAGCATTGCTGTATCAGTACCTGGTTTAAGTAAAATCCAATCACACTTTAAACTTTCAATCGTTTGATTTCTTCTTGGATCGACACCAATAATCTTAATACCTTTATTTTTGATTTTTCTTAAAACTATCATAGTGTCAGAACCAAACCTTGAAACTAATGGATTAAAACCCCACAAAATTACAAATTTTGTATCTAGCAGGCTGTCCCTGGTACTTCCTGTATAAGGAGTGCCAAAAGTTGCAATTGAAGATTTTAAAGCTGCCTCAAATGAAACATTCCCCCAAAAAGTAGTACATTTTCCTAGCAATGAGAAAAATCTGTGAGCTGCGGTGCGAGAATTATGTAAAACACTTAATGAGCCTGTATTTACAAGATAAAATATTGATTCCGTCTCTTTATTCTTCAAAATATCCTTGATTTTGTATGCTATAGTTTCTAAAGCATAATCCCAAGAAACTTCTTTAAATTTACCTTCACCACGAGTACCGACACGCAATAAAGGGCTTAATATCCTTTTCTTACTATAAAAAACCTTATCTTGAGATAAACCCCTTGGACAAGCAGGAATATTTAAATTATAATGCTTATAATGATTATAACTGGTTGAATTACAAATTTGACTAGTTAAACTTTTGTTATTTGACTGATTATTAAATTTACTATTAACATCATCAAAATTATTGCCAGAAAAGCTATTAGTAAAGTCATTTTTATTTTTATTATTTTTTTTGTTATTAAGATTTACTTTTAAGTTTTTAGAAGTTGTAATTTTTGTAATCTCTTCAGCAAGAAATTCATTTTTGTCCTTATTAGTTTTTTTAATCTCTTTTAAATGTACATTTAAAATACATCTTGCACCACAATCATAGCTGCAAGTCGTTGTTAATATTTTAGTTTTATCATTCATATTATTTAAATCTTTTATCAAATTTGATTTTAATTTATTAATTTTGATTTTATTTTTTGCCAATCATCTTTTAAAGTAACTGTTCTATTAAAAACTAATTTTTCACTAGTAGAGTCTTTATCTACACAAAAATACCCAACTCTTTCAAACTGGAAAATATCAAAAGGTTTTGCGTTTGCAAGTGATGGTTCAAGTTTGCAATTATAAATAATTTTTAATGAATCAGGATTCAAATTATCTAAAAAATTTTTTCCTTCGCCTGTCTTTAAAGGATTTTCAGTTAAAAAAAGCTTATCAAAAAGACGTACTTCCGCTTCGATTGCATGTTTTGCTGAAACCCAGTGTAGAGTAGATTTAACTTTTCTTCTATCGGGTGCGTCACCACCCTTTGTTTGCGGGTCATAGGTACAATGAATTTCAACAATATTTCCATTTTTATCTTTTACAACACTTTCACATTTTATAAAGTACGCATACCTTAACCTAACTTCACTGCCAACAGTTAACCGATAAAATTTAGGCATAGGTTTCTCCATAAAATCATCATTTTCAATATAGATTACCTTTGAAAAAGGCACTTTCCTTTTACCAGCAGACGAGTCCTCTGGATTATTTACCGCTTCTAATTCTTCTACTATACCTTCAGGATAGTTATCTATTATTACTTTTATTGGATTTAAAACAGCCATAACCCTTGGTGCTTTTTTATTTAAGTCTTCTCTCACAAAATGCTCTAAATATTCAAATTCAACAGTGTTGTCTGCCTTAGACACCCCAATTGCTGAGGCAAAATTTCTTATAGCTTGAGGCGTGTATCCCCTTCTTCGCATTCCAGAAATGGTAGGCATCCGTGGGTCATCCCAATCTTTTACAATTTTTCTTTTTACAAGTTCCAAAAGAATTCTTTTGCTCATTACAGTATAGGTTAAATTTAATCTTGCAAATTCAATTTGTCTTGGATGATGAATCCCCAATTGCTCAATAAACCAGTCATATAAAGGTCTATGATCTTCAAATTCAAGTGTACATATAGAATGTGTTATGCCTTCTATGGAATCAGATTGCCCATGTGCCCAATCATAAGTCGGGTAAATACACCATTTATTGCCTGTTCTAGGATGACTTTTTTTTAAGATTCTATACATTACAGGATCTCTTAAATTTAAATTAGGCGAAGACATATCAATTTTAGCTCTTAAAACTTTTGAGCCATCTGAATACAGCCCCTGCTTCATTTCTCTAAATAATTTTAGATTTTCTTCTATTGTCCTATCCCTATAAGGACTTGGAACTCCTGGCTCTGTTAAAGTACCTCTGTACTGCTTTATTTGCTCTGGGCTTAAATCACAAACATATGCCTTTCCTTTCTTTATTAGCAATTCTGCATACTCATAAAGTTTATCAAAGTAATTGGATGCATAATATTCCCTATCTTCCCAGTCAAAACCAAGCCATTTAATATCTTCTTTAATTGCATCAATATATTTTTGCTCTTCTTTTGTAGGGTTTGTATCATCAAATCTCAAATTACATTTACCATTAAATTCCTTTGCAATCTCAAAATTTAAGCATATAGCTTTTGCATGACCAATATGTAAATAACCATTAGGCTCAGGTGGAAACCTTGTGTTTACATAATTAAATTTACCTTCTTTTAAATCCTTTTTTATAGTTTCTCTTACAAAGTCTTTTTTATGCTCAATTGTCATAATAAAAACACCTAGTATATATTTAGTCTTTATTTAGTATAATT
>JACVJA010000079.1 GCA_015661035.1 Candidatus Calidifonticultor daggyaiensis
ATTAAAACTTTTTTTGCTCCTGCTTGAATATGTGCGCTTGCTTTTTCTGCTTCTGTAAAAAGCCCTGTTGATTCAACAACTATATCAACTGCTAAATCTTTCCATGGTAAGTTTTTGGGGTCTTTCTCACACAAAACAGATATTTCCTTCCCATTTATAAAAATACTCTTTTCTTTTGCTTCAACAGAACCTTCAAAAATTCCATAGTTTGAGTCATATTTGAATAGATGAGCAAGTGTTTTTGCATCAGTAATATCATTTACAGCAACAAATTCAAATCCATCATAATTCAATTCAATAGCACTTCTTAAAACCAATCTTCCAATCCTTCCAAACCCATTAATCCCAACTCTTATCATTTTGCCTCCTCCTTTGTTTTAGAAGAAAATTTTAAAATTTATTATATTATAACCTATTTTAATTGCCTAATGCAAGAATTATTTTAAAAATCTCTGCAAATTTAATATTTCTTCAATAATCTTATTTCTAATTTCGTCATAATCTTTGAAAGTTAAACCATTTGGAAGTTTTAAAGAACCTGAGATTACTTTCTCATCAGGACCCAATAATAATTCTTCTGTCCATTTTGCCTGTTCTCTTATTCTTATTGTATATTTTATTTTGTTTAAAAGTTCTTTAATCTTCCTTTCTGATTCTATTGCAAAATACTCAAGTTCTGGATTTTTAGATGCCTGCTTTTTTAATTTCTCAACAAGATTTTTATGTGTTAATAAATACCTATAATCATCTATTCCTTCTCTAAATGCCTCATAAGTTATTGCCGGACCACCTGTTTCTTTTTCTGTTTTAGGATACCAGTAAATGAAATTTGATTTTATATGTTTTAAATCATTATACGGATCTTTCCCAATACCTTGATATTCCCAGTTAAAAACACCATCTATTTCAGTAATCCACATATAATAACCCGCTGTATATCTCATAACTTCTGGTCTATATCCCTCAACATCATTATTATAAATTAAAATATATTTTCCTTTTTGTTTTATTTCCCTTAATTTCTCCAATGATGCAAGACCTCCATTAATATTCCAGTAATCAGCATATTCTCCTGCCTGGTTTTCCATAAAATCATTAAATGGTCCATCTATTTCTGTCAAAAGTCCAATTTCTTTCAATAAGGTAAGCGCTCTTATTGTCTTTCTTTCTAATTCTTTATGTTGCCAGGAAGGTTCATCAAATGGTTGAAATATCATAACAGGCCAATTTCTTATTTTTGCTTCTTTCATAAATGAACTCATAAACTTTTTAAATTTATCTTCAAATTCCTTAGATGTATCTGGATATGTTCTGCTTAAAAAATTGTATGCAAACTGGTCAGGTCCAGATAATAATAAAATTGGTTCTGTAAATCCTACCTGTTTATATGCTTCCATACTCCAGATAAATCTATCATCTCCCTTAAATTTAAAATCAAACCTATCTTGTTTTTCAATCACTTCTTCAGGATTAAAAGGAAGACATAATCCAACAGTTGTCATTCCATACTCTTTCATATTTTTAAAGTCATTAAGTATTTCTTCTTTTGAGTTTCTTCTGGAAGTATAATACATTCCAAAAAGTTTTCCTTTAGGCTGTTCTAATTTTATTGGTAAAACATTAATTTTTAAATAAATAGTTGATTTTGCACCTGCTTCTGAACCAAGTAATGGTGCTATAGTTATCTCACCAAAATACTGACCCGGTTCTGTATTTTCAGGGATTTTAATAGTTAACCATATCTGTTTATTTGTATCTTTTGGTATATCAATTAAATCTCTTTCTTCAATGTAAACAGGCATATTTATATACTCATTTGACCAATTTATATTATAAAGACGCCTTTTATTCAGTGTCCTTACAACACCTATCCTTATATTTTCCCTTGATATTTTTCTCCTTTCTTTTGAAACTAAATCACTAACACTTATCTGGTACTCTTTTAAATCTTTTAATGCTCTTATTGCAAATGTTATTGGTTCATATTCTCCAGGTGAAACAGAAATTTCTAATAAATTATTTCTGATTATCTCATCTTGTTTAGGGATTGAATTTGGAAATATAAGGTCTATATATGGTCTTGTGAAAAAAATATATCCCCTTAAAATCTCTTCATTTGTTAATTTGGGCATAGGTGTTTCATCTACATACTTTACTTCTCTAAATTTTAATTTGGGAATTACAAATTTTTGAACTTGAAAACTTTCTATATTATCTTTTATCTCCTTACTTGTATAAAATTTAACATATTCAATACTTAAAACTCCATCTGAATGATTGTAAAAAACTATTGGTCTTGGAGATATTTTTTCTTTAATCTCTTTTGTTATCTTTAAAATATCATCCACATAAAATTTAATAATTCCATTACTTTCCCAAACAATTTTATATTTATGAAATTGAGTATCAAAAGGAATTAAATTTTCCCAAAACATAATTTTCCCTTCGTCATCATAGATTGCACATTTTATTGTCTTCGGGTCGCTTTCTTCAACAGATACAGTTATTCTTGGTTTTGCTCCATATTTTTCACGCCATCCAAATGCCATTGCTCCATGAGTTAAGGGTTTTTCAAAAGATGATTTTATTTCAATTATTCCGAATGGATAAACTATATTACTCATCAATTGACTTTCTTTTTTTAAAATACATTTTCCTTGACTTATTTCAACTCCTTCATCTGTAAACTGCCACAATTTTTCATTTATTTTGCTTTCATTAAATTCTTCAAAAATTAAATATTCTGTAAAATCTTTTTCACTGAATAATTTTTTTTCTATATCAGATGCTGTTTTTTTTTCTGAAGAGATTTCTTTTACCTGTTGCATTTCTTTCAAAATAAATCTAAAATTGTCAAAAATCAAAGTATAATTTTTCCTTGGCATTCTTATATATACCAAAAATCCTTTCAATTTCTTTAAATTTACATCTACAATAACATCTGTTTCAAGATTTATAGTTGTAATCTTTTTTGGGATACAAGTAGAAGACCAGAAAAATTTATTCCCTTCCCTATCATCAATTCTTAAATAAATTATAACAGGTTCATCCATAGGATTATAAACATCAAAAACAAGTCCTTCAAAATTGGTCCAATCACTTTCTTTTAAAAAAAGTTCCTTATAAAACCCAGGCCAGGTATCTATTTCTGAACCAGGGAAGAAAACTTTTAATGCATATTTCCCTTCAGGAACAAACTCTGTCGTTCTTTCTACATTTACTCCCTGAATTTGCCATAATTTTATATCTTCTTCTTTTTCAAAATTAGAAATTATCATTGCAGGTGGTTCTTTTTTCATTTCTTCTTGAGATATTTCATAAACACTTATATTATCCCACCATACAAAACCACCAGGCCCTCCAAATGTGTCTGTAAAAATTCTTATATTTACGCACCCTTCAGGAACAACTCCTTTTACCAGTAATTTCTTCCAGTCAAGATTACCCTTTATTGTCACTTGTTTTGTTAAGTGTTGGAGAAATTTCATATCTTTATCTAAAAATCCTATACTTAAAACTGCTCTTCCATTGAAATTTTCTGCTTTTACATATCCAGAAAATAAATATGCTTTACCTGCCTCAAAATTTTTAAAATCATATACATAGTAACCTTTATCGTAATTTTCTCTTTTTGGGTCAAAAATAATTTTTGCTGACTTTTTACCTGAATAATAAACCTTTTCATCAAGTTCATATTTACAGGTTGACCCTCGAACTCTACGAATACCCCATCCATCAGGTATTCCATCTTTATCTTCATCTATCTCAAAATCTCCATTTTTAATTAAATTTTCTTGTGATTTTAGATTAAAATTTAAAAAAATACTCATTATAATCAAACTTAAAAACAATATCTTTTTCATAATAACCCTCCCTTTTCCTTTATTAGGTTTAAAAATGCTCCTATTTTATATCTTAAATCCCGATATTTTTCATAATCAAGTTCGTAATTCCAGAAATCTTTCACAAGTTCAGATGCTTGTTTCAATAAATCCTCTCCATATTTTTTTTCTCCATCAGTCAATTTTTTACCTTTTAGTGTTTCTCTTAAATAAAATAAATAGTCATAATCTTCAAGCCCCTCTCTTAATAATTCCCATCTTATACTATCTATCACATCATCAAATTTTTCATTCGGATATAAAAATATTCCATCACCTTTCATATAATACCAGGTTTCAGTGTCCCATGGATTTACATTTTTAGCATAAGTGTAATAATTTGTACTCCATAGAAATAATCCATCAATATTATATTTCCACAACATCAGAGGAACAACCCTTGAACTTATTGCTGGAAGGTCTACAAGAAATATTCTGTTATAATAAACATGAAATTGTTTGTTTTTGCTCTTAAACTCATCTATTAATTTTTTATCTAATCTCATTCCAATCCCCCAGTGAACTGGAGGACACCATATATCAATCAAATCTAACGGCAATTCTCCTTTTTCTCCTGGAACTCCTTCTGGATATGTTATATAAATTTTAAGATTTGGTTCTACTTCTCGTATTATTTTAGCAAGACTTGTTAATGTTTTTCTTACCCATTCTGATTTATTCCATGCTGGTTCATCCCAAAGATAAACATATCCTTTATCAAGTAAATTTTTCTCCTTTAATTTTTCAATTTCTTTTTTAATTTCGCTTTGTTTTAAAATTTTTAGTTCAATTAGATTATTATTTAAAATATAATGGTCCCCTTTTTCTTCCCAGTATAAATTACTTGCTTTAACAAAATCAAATAAAATCAAAAAACCCAAAAATAACTTTAACTTTCCATTTCATCTATTCTCCTTTTAAATATTATCCTCAATTTTAATTTTCATACTCCATCCAGAAAATTCTACTCTGACTACGTGTAGGAATATTCTCCCATAATCTCCATTCTGTATGTCCATCAACAAATAAGATATTGGCTCCTCCTCCATGTCTTCTTGATATTGTTTCACCAATATATGTCTTGTTATTTGGAAAGAGATGTAGGTATATATTGGTAGCATGTGGACCAGCCTTAACATCAACTATTAAAAATGCTTTTGATGGTTCTCTCACTCTTGATAATCTCTTCCAAGAATATTCACGTATAGCAGGATATGCATATTGAGATTGAGGATCTATATAACCACAAAACCTATTATATCCATAGTTTGGTCCATCTTCTACTTTCTGTAGTTGTCCATATGGAGTATACCTTTCTTTTAAACCTGAAGGACACCAAAACATACTTTTAATATTCTTCGGAGTATTATAAAAACCATCGTATATGCTAAAATAAGGAGTTTGACCAGAAGGCGCAGTTCCATAAGTTGCACCTTTCATTAGATAAGGAAGTATATATGTCACCCAGTTTCTTTCTTGGCCCCTAAAACGAGCAAGAGGTAGCCATTCTTCATAATCCTGTGTATAAAGATGAACTGCAAGTCCAAGTTGTTTTAAATTGCTTAAACATACTGATTGTCTTGCTTTTTCTCTTGCTTTAGAAAGTGCTGGTAACAACATCGCTGCCAAAATCGCAATTATGGCAACCACTACCAGCAATTCTATCAATGTAAATCCTTTTTTCTTCATATATATCACCTCCTTTCCCTTTTTATTATTCTTCATTTTGCTTTTTTTTCATTATTATTTTAGAAGGTATTACCATTTCAATTTTTCCTATTTCTCCTTTGATAATTTTTAAAGCACTTTCAATTGCATATTCTCCTATTTTCTCAAGAGGTTGTATAACTTCATGGATATATTTTTTCTCTTCTATGTCATCTAAAATTTTGTCAAATGTTGCAACTTCTATATCTATGGGGATTTTAAGTCCTATTTCCCTGATGCCTTTTAAAATGTAAGACAATAAAGAACATCCCACACAGATAATTGATTCAACATCATTTCTAATAATTAAATTTATTGTTTTTTCTGTTATTAACTCTTTTTTAAAATATAGTGGTAAATTAACAATCAAGTTTGTATCCAGTTTTATTTTTTCTTCATTGAGTGCTTTCTCATATCCTTTTAATCTATATTTTGAAAATTCATGACCTTCCCACAAACCTATAAATCCAATTTTTTTTATTCCTCTTTTTATCAATTCTTTCGTTAATCTATAAGAATCCTGTATATGGTCTGCTGATATATAGTTAATATTGTAGTTCTTTATAATTCTATTTATTGCAAAAACTTTATATCCTCTATCTGACAATTCTTCAAGAAATTTAAAATGGATTTTTTCTGGTGTAACACTTATTATAGCATCACATTCATTTTTTTTAATTTCTTTTAAAATTGAATAGAATGGCTCGCAAAAATTTGAAAAATGACCTTTTATGTTATATATAGATAATTTTTTAAAAATTCCATTAAATATTTCTGTATAAATAGGATTTGTTTGATAGTTGTCATAATCAGGAATTAAAAAGAAAAAGTGTAAATCCTTTTTAATAAAATTTATTTTTCTTATAAATGTCCCTTTACCTTTTTTCCTATATAACAAACCTTCTTTTTCAAAATATTCATAAACCTTTCTGACCGTCATATGTGAAACATTAAATTTTACTGATAATTCTTTCTCTGTTGGTAAGATATACCCATTTTCTCCTTTTGCTATCAACTCTTCAATATAATTTTGTATTTCTATATATTTTGTTTGCATTTTATATTTATTTATATTTAACCTAAATTATTGATTTTATTTTTATCAAATAAC
>JACVJA010000080.1 GCA_015661035.1 Candidatus Calidifonticultor daggyaiensis
TTAATAGGTCTATCCATAATGTCGCCCCGTGCATTTGCAACAAGACCCCTCATGCCTGCAAGCTGCCTTAACTGCTTTATATTACCTCTTGCACCAGATGTAGCCATCATATAAACAGAGTTAAACTTGTCAAAATTCTTCTCCATTACATCAGCTACATCCTCAGAAGCCTGCGACCATATCTGTATTACTCGTTGGTGTCTTTCATCATCTGTAATTAAACCTTCATTATAATATTCTTCAATCTTTTCAATTTTCTTTTCAACATTTTCTAAAATTTTGTATTTTTCATCAGGAATTTCAATATCATCTATGCCAATTGTTAACCCAGACATTGTTGCATATTTAAATCCTGTCTCTTTAATGTTGTCTAATGTATCAGAAACTACTGACATTGGATACTTTGAAATACAATCAGAAATTATTGAAATTAAGGCTTTTTTATTAACTTCTTTATTTACATACTCATAATCTTCTGGTAATGCTTGGTTAAATATAATTCTTCCAGCAGTTGTTTCAAAAACTTCACCGTTAATTTTTACCTTTATAAAATCATGCAAAGATATAAAACCATAATCATAATCCCGCAATACATCGTCTATTTCATTATATAAAACATTTCTTTTTACAGATTCTTTTCTTTCAGAAGTTAAATAATAAAGACCCAAAACCATATCCTGCGACGGAATAGTAACCGGGTCTCCACTTGCTGGAGACAGTATGTTATTTGCCGAAAGCATAAGTATTAATGCTTCAGCTTTAGCTTCATCGGATAAAGGTACATGAACCGCCATTTGGTCACCGTCAAAATCTGCATTAAAAGGCGGACAAACTAATGGGTGAATTTGGATAGCTTTACCTTCAACAAGTATTGGTAAAAACGCTTGTATACCAAGTCTATGAAGTGTTGGAGCTCTATTTAACAGCACCGGGTGATTTTTTATTACCTGCTCTAAAACATCATAAACTTCGTCACTTCCTCTTTCAACCATAGATTTTGCATTTTTAATATTCTGAGCATAACCCTTTTCTACAAGCTCTTTCATTACGAAAGGTTTAAATAGTTCAAGTGCAATCATTTTTGGCAATCCACACTGCCATAATTTTAATCTGGGATTTACAACAATTACTGATCTTCCTGAATAATCAACTCTTTTTCCTAATAGATTTTGTCTGAATCTGCCTTGCTTTCCTTTAAGCATATCAGATAAAGATTTTAAAGGTCTATTCCCAGCACCTAATACAGCTCTGCCTCTTCTACCATTATCAAACAAGGAATCTACTGCTTCTTGAAGCATTCTTTTTTCATTGTTTATAATAATTTCAGGAGCATTCAGTTCTAAAAGCTTTTTTAACCTATTGTTTCTATTAATTACTCTTCTATACAAGTCATTTAAATCAGAAGTTGCAAATCTTCCACCATCAAGCTGTACCATAGGCCTTAATTCAGGAGGTATAACTGGAAGAACTTCTAAAATCATATACTCAGGCTTATTTTGTGAATTTTGAAAAACTGACAGAATTTTTAACCTTTTTACTGCTCTTGCTCTTTTTTGACCTTTTGAGTCTTTAATTATATTTTTTAGTTCCTCAACTTCTTTATCTACGTCAATATTTTTTAATATATCTCTAATAGCTTCTGCACCCATTCCTCCGTTAAAGTAATCTTTATATATTTCCCTCATTTTTTTAAAAAGGGCTTCATCTGATACAAGCATTTTTTCTTCTATATTTAAAAAGAAAGTTTGGGCTCTATCAATTAAATCCAACTCTTCCTTAAATATTTCTTTTTCCTCTTCAATCATTTTTTCAGCTTCTTTTACAATCTTAGAAATTTTTGCTTCTAAATCTTTTTCAGAATTTATCTCATCATCATCAATAGCTTCAATTTCTTTTAAATCTTCTCCATCTTTATATCTTTTTAATATATCTTCTTTATTTTCTTGTATTTCAGCAAGTCTTGCTTCATGAAGCTCTCTAGCTAGCTGTTTTGCATCCTCAGTCAATTTTTTAATTTTATCTTTATCAGCTTTTATTGCTTCTTTATTAACATAAGTAATAATATATGAATCAAAATATAAAACTTTTTCCAAATCTCTTGGGCTGATATCTAAAACATAACCAAGTCTTGACGGAACCCCTTTAAAAAACCAAATATGCGAAACTGGTGCAGCAAGATTAATATGGCCCATTCTTTCTCTTCTAACATTTGAACGTGTTACTTCTACTCCACACCTTTCACAAATTATTCCTTTAAACCTAACTCTTTTGTATTTTCCGCAGTAACATTCCCAATCTTTTGTGGGCCCAAAAATTCTTTCACAAAAAAGACCATCTTTTTCAGGCTTTAATGTTCTATAATTAATTGTTTCAGGCTTTTTAACTTCTCCATTTGACCATGATCGAATTTTTTCAGGAGATGCTAGCCCTATTCTTATTGCATCAAAATTATTAACATCTATGCTAATTGCCATTTAAAATTCCTCCAAAAAATTAAATTTAAAATTGCAAAATTTATCTTAAAGATAATATATGCTAATACCCATTACTATCAGCTTAATAATCCTTTATTGCTATAATTTAAATATCATCATTAAAAGAATCATCAACTATATCTGAATAATCATCAGCAAAAGCTTTTTTAGATTTTTTCCCTGGCTTAACCGGTTCTTCAAGTAAATCTGGCTCTTCCTCATCACCATAATAATCTTCCTCTTCTTCCTCTTCTTCTTCTAATTCTTCTTCCTCGCCAAAATTAGAAATTTCAGCAACTTGAGGTCCAACTAAATCAATTCCCAGTTCCTCAACAGTTTTCATTATCTCATCATGTTCAGTTTCTACCTTTACTTCTTTGCCCTCTTCTGATAATACCTCAACATCTAAAGCTAAACTCTGCATTTCTTTAACGAGTACTTTAAACGATTCAGGAATTCCGGGCTTTTCAATATTTTCACCTTTTACAATTGATTCATAGGTTTTTACACGTCCAACAACATCATCAGATTTAATTGTAAGCATTTCTTGTAAAGCATATGCTGCTCCATAAGCTTCCAGTGCCCAAACCTCCATCTCACCAAAACGTTGACCACCAAACTGCGCTTTACCGCCTAAAGGCTGCTGTGTAACGAGAGAATATGGACCAGTGGATCTCGCATGTATTTTATCATCAACAAGATGTAGAAGTTTTAAAACATATGCATATCCAACTGTAATTTTATCTGAAATCTTTTCACCATTAAGCCCATTATATAAAGCTGTTTTACCATCCTCAGGTAAACCTGCCTTTTTTAAGATTTCTATTAAGTCTTTTTCGGAAGCGCCGTCAAAAATGGGGCAAGCACAATATACAGAACCGTCTTCAGCCCTTACTACATCTTTGCCATCCCAGCCTTTTTTGGCTGCCCATCCAAGATGCGCTTCAAAAATTTGTCCAACATTCATTCTAGATGGGACACCTAAAGGGTTAAAAATTATATCAACTGGGGTGCCGTCTTCCATATAAGGCATATCTTCCTCAGGAAGTATTACAGAAATAATACCCTTATTTCCATGCCTTCCTGCAAGTTTATCACCAACAGATATTTTTCTTTTTTTAGCAATAAAAACTCTTACCAACTCATTAACACCAGGAGCTAAATCACTTCCTTCTTTCCTTGAAAAAACTTGAACATCTATAACTATTCCTTCTTCTCCGTGTGGAACTTTTAAAGAGCTATCCCTTACTTCTCTAGCTTTTTCTCCAAAAATAGCACGCAAAAGCTTTTCTTCTGCGGTAAGCTCTGTTTCTCCCTTAGGTGTGATTTTTCCAACTAAAATATCTCCAGGTTTTACATAAGCTCCAATTCTTATAATTCCTCTATCATCAAGATTCCTAAGCATTTCTTCACTTACATTAGGAATATCCCTTGTAATCTCTTCTGGCCCTAATTTAGTTTGCCTTGCTTCTATTTCTTGCTTAGATATATGTATAGAAGAAAGAATATCTTCTTTTACAAGCCTTTCTGAAATAATAATTGCATCTTCATAGTTATATCCTTCCCACGGCATATAGGCTACAAGTAAATTTCTTCCAAGTGCAAGTTCTCCACCTTGTGTAGAAGGGCCATCTGCAATTACCTGACCGGCTTGTACCCTTTCACCTTCTTGTACAATTGGCCTTTGATTTATACAAGTACCCTGGTTTGAACGCTTAAATTTGTACAAATTATGTCTTTTAACTCCATCATGATTATCATATTGGATATCAATATAATTAGCACAAACCTTTACAACTATACCATCACCTTCAGCAAGTACAATATGTCCGCTATCACGGGCTACCTTTTTCTCCATACCTGTCCCTACAAGTGGAGCTTCTGGCCAAATTAAAGGAACAGCTTGCCTTTGCATATTTGAACCCATTAAAGCTCTGTTTGCATCATCATGCTCCAAAAAAGGAATTAATGATGTTGCTGCACTAAAAATTTGCTTTGGAGAAACATCCATATAGTCAATCATATGAGGTTCTGCTGCAATAACTTCACCACCTGCAGTACACAAAATTTTCTTTTCTAAAAATTCTCCTTTTGAATTAATATTAGCTGTTGCTTGAGCAATTATATAGTTTTCTTCTTTATCAGCAGAAAGATATTCAACTTCATCAGTAACTTTTCCGTTTTTAACTTTTCTATAAGGTGTTTCTATAAAACCATACTCATTTAACCTAGCATAAGTTGCAAGAGAACCAATAAGTCCAATATTTGGACCTTCTGGAGTTTCAATAGGACACATTCTTCCATAATGTGATGAGTGAACATCTCTAACCTCAAATCCTGCTCTTTCTCTGCTTAAACCTCCAGGACCAAGTGCTGAAAGCCTTCTTTTATGAGTAATTTCAGCAAGCGGATTTGTCTGGTCTAAAAATTGAGAAAGTTGGCCACTGCCAAAAAATTCTTTTAAAGCAGCAACAAGGGGTCTAATATTAATTAAAGTTTTAGGCGTTATTGTTTCAGGCTCTTGTGTTGTCATTCTCTCCTTAACAACACGTTCAAGCCTTGAAAGTCCAATTCTTACCTGATTCTGAATAAGTTCACCAATATTTTTGACTCGCCTGTTTCCAAAGTGGTCAATATCATCAATTTCACCAATATTATTCATTAATTGAATAAGATATTTTACAATTAAAAATATATCCTTAGCATTTAAAATCATAGGATTAGATGAATCAATCCGTATTCTTTCATTAATTTCTTTTAATCTTTGCTCTACCTTATCTTCAAGCTGTTCTTCAAGTTTTTGATTTAATTTAAATCTGCCAACTTTACCTAAATCATACCTTTTTGGGTCAAAAAACATACTAAAAATTAAATTCCTTGCACTATCAAGTGTTGGGGGTTCACCAGGCCTAAGTTTTTTATAAATCTCTATTAATGCTTCTTCTTCAGTTTCAGTTACATCTTTTTCAATGGTATTTTTGACACAATCAACTTTGTCAAATGGGGCAAACAAAGAAAGCATTTCCTCGTTATTACCAAAACCAACTGACTTTAAAAATATAGTCATTAAAAACTTTCTTTTCCTGTCAATCCTAACATAGCCAACATTTTTTTTATCAGTCTCAAATTCAATCCATGAACCTCTTGTTGGTATAACTTTACAAAAATAAATTTCTTTTTCACTTTTTTTATCTATATCTGAATCATAATAAACTCCAGGAGATCTTACTAGCTGGGAAACCAGTACTCTCTCAGTACCATTTATAATAAACGTACCTTTATCAGTCATCATTGGGATATCACCTAAGAATACTTCCTGTTCCTTTTTTTCTCCTGTTTCCTTATTTATAAAAGTTGAATTGACCTTTAACGGTGCAGAATATGTAAGGTCTCTCATTTTACATTCATCAGGAGTAGTATTAACCTCACCTATGCTGTAACTTCCAAAAGATAGTGACATTGTCCCAGTAAAATCCTCAATTGGAGAAATATCCTGAAGTGCTTCTTTTATTCCCTCATTTAAAAACCATTCAAATGATTTTCTTTGAATATCAAGAAGATGTGGTATTTCCATTATTTTCTTTATTTTTCCAAAATTATATCTTTGGATTTTTGTACCTTTTATCATTAAATTCATCTCCCCTTAAAAATTATTTTAAAAACACCTAAAAAGCAATTATTAAACAAAAAAAGCAAATAAAAGTATAAAAAAAGTATAAAAAGTAAAAAACAAAACTAAATAAGCCTAAACAATTAAAGATTTACAAGCTTAGCTTAAACTTGTTCAGCTTAAAATAACTTTGTTTAAAAAGCTCAGTTTAAAAAGCTCAGTTTAAAAAAACTGGCAAATGTAGAAAAACTAATAGGAAAACTGACGATGAAACATTCTATCAATAAAAAATAAAATGTCAAGAAAATTTTAAAATTGTTTTGTTATTCTGTGATAATGTAATACAAGAAAAACAATTTTATTGTTTATACTTAATTAGTTCGTTATTGTTTAAACCTAATTAGCTCCTGATGAATAATTCACTATTTTGCCAATATTGACTTTTATTTGAGAATAAAATTAATTAAAATTTTTAAATTTTAGCAATTATTCAGCTAGAACTAATTATACCTAAAAATAAATTATTCATGATAAAAAATCATAATTTGAAACCACAGTTTGTAAAAATTCTTTTATTTGCTCAATACTGTAAGTTTCTTTTA
>JACVJA010000081.1 GCA_015661035.1 Candidatus Calidifonticultor daggyaiensis
ATATGTTAATAATAAATTAATTGGCAAAGGCGAAGTTGTAGTAATTGATGAAGACTTTGCTGTAAGAATAACTGAAATAATTACTAATTCTGATGCTAAAAAGTAAGGTATATATTGGGTAAAATTAAGTGAAATATAAGTGTTAAAAAGTAATTAAGTATTAAGGTTGTAAAAAATGAAAGACTTTTTTGGTTTCAATAAAAAAGAAAATTTAAATTACAAAAATTTTAGCCTATATGATGGTTTTAATTTGTTTAGGTTTTTTGGAAATAAAGCGGAAAATTATAAAAAGAATTTTAGACAAGTCAATAATTTGGGTAAATTCAAAAGGATTGCAATATTTTTTTTAATTTTAATATTAGGCATAATAGCAATTTATGTGTTTAGTTTTAGGGTTCAATATGAGAGTTCAAACAATATTAGCTCCATAGGAAATACTATGGAACAAAATTTATCAGAAAACACATCATTAAGCTTAAAAAATACAAAAAACAATTCATTATTATTCGGCAACCAGTCAGCTCTTATGGTTAAAATGTTAATCGGCTTAATTGTAATAGCTTGTTTAATTTATATAACGGTATATATATTAAAATTTTTTTATTACAAAAGAGCTGGCATTGTAAACAATAATTTAAATAAACCTAATTTGGGCATTGACTTAGTTGAAGTACTGGAAAGTAAAAGTATTGATTTAAATAAAAAATTATTTTTGATAGGGATTTCCAACAAGGTTTTGTTAATTTCCAGCACAGATAATAATTTAAGTTTACTTTATGAACTAACTGATGAGGAAGCAGAAAAGATTTTTTTAAGAATAAAAAATTCTAAATCCGAAAGTAGTACTATTGTGTGCAAGCAGGATTTTAAATCTTTTTTTTCAAAATTTTTAAATAATTAATATAAGTTGATATGAATTATTGTTTTTTATTATTTATAAATTATTACTTTTAATTTTAAATTATTTAATTTAACTTTTGCTAGATTTTTAATTTTTAAATTGGAGAAGCTTAAAAAATGTTAGATATATTAAAACAACAGGCTACAGGAACTGGACAAAATTGGCTTCAAATTTTAATACTCTTAACTGTTCTTGCATTAATACCAACAATTTTAATAATGACAACTTCTTTTACAAGAATTGTTGTTATACTTTCATTTGCAAGAAATGCTCTTGGAACACATAATATGCCGCCAAACCAAATAATTATTGGCATTGCTTTATTTTTAACTATATTTATTATGTCGCCAACTTTTACTCAGATAAATAGTGAAGCTATTCAGCCATATTTAAAAGGACAAATAACACAAGAACAGGCTTTTAAAAATGCTGAAATTCCTATGAAAACATTTATGTTGAAACAGACAAGAGAAAAAGATTTAAGTCTATTTATTAATTTATCAAAAATTGAAAAACCTAAAAAAGCTTTAGACACCCCATTAACAGTTTTAATTCCTGCTTTTATAATCAGTGAGCTGCGAATTGCATTTCAAATAGGATTTTTGATCTATTTACCATTTTTACTAATAGACTTTATTGTTGCTTCAGTATTGATGTCTATGGGTATGATGATGGTTCCACCAATTATGATTTCTTTGCCATTTAAGGTTCTACTATTTGTTATGGTTGATGGATGGTATTTAATTACAAATTCGATAGTAAACACTTTTAAGTAAGGAAGTTTTTATGAATCAAGAATTTATAATCTACATAACCTCAAGAATGCTTTGGACAATTACAAAGGTTGCAGGACCTATTTTATTAGCTACATTATTAGTTGGATTAATTATTGCTGTTTTTCAATCAGCAACACAAATACAAGAAATGACATTAACCTTTATTCCAAAAATAATTGTTGTTGGGGTAATACTATTAATATTAGGAGCATGGATGGGCTCACAAATTATAGGATTTACAACAGAGCTGATAAATAGTATTCCCGCTGTTGTAAAATAATTTTTTAAATATGTTTTTTAAAATAAAAAATTAATTAAATAGCTAGAATTTAAGAGAAAAATATAAAAAGAAGTAAGAAATAAGAGCCAAATTACAATTTAAATACTATAAGATATTAAAATTTGATTAGACTAGAACATGATGCCAGATAGCTTTGAATTTTTAAATATAATTTCATTAAATATATTTCCTTTTTTGTTAATAGTAACCCGATTAGGTATAGTTTTTTTTACCATCCCTCCTTTTAAGCAAGGAGGTTTTCCTAATTTAATTAAAGTTCTTATTACTTTAGCATTTTCTCTTATTGTTTTACCTGTATTATCGGTAAAAATTGATATAAAGACTTTAAGCTTTTTAGAGATTTTTTATTATATATCTATAGAATTTTTAATTGGTTTGTTAATTAGCTTTGTAATTTCTATTGTATTTATTGCAGTTGAGGTTGCAGGTAATTTAATAGATTTTAATAGCGGCTTTGGATTTGCGTCAGTAATTGATCCATTAACTCAGCAAAATACAACATTGACATCAAAATTTTATCTTTTAATTAGTATTGTAATTTTTTTTATAATCAATGGTCATAGTTTATTAATAAGTGCTGTTGTAGAAAGCTATAAAAAGATGCCTTTAGGGTTTTTTAAAATTAACCAGGATTTAATAAATTTTTTTATTAAATGCTTTTCAAGTATTTTTATGATAGGTTTAAAAATTGCTGCCCCAATTATTGCAACTTTATTTATTACTGAAGTTTCACTTGCAGTTTTAGCGAGGGCAATACCTCAACTTAATGTTTTTCTTGTTGGCTTTTCTTTAAAAATAGCAATACTATTTATTTTTTTATCTGTTATGTTGATAAATACAGTGCCTTATTTACAAGGGTTGTTTGAAGATAGCTTTTTAACATTTAAAGGTTTATTTGCTCTTTTTAAAATAGCTTAATTTTATATCAAAGATTTTACTAATAACCATAAAGGAATTTTAGATGGATCAAGAGAGTAAAACTGAAAAAGCGACAGAAAAAAGACGAAGTGAAGAAAGAAAAAGAGGGAATGTTGCAAAAACTGTTGAACTCGGTTCAGCTTTAATAATACTTGTTTCATTTATTATTTTAAATTTTATATCTAAAAGATTCATAAATATTTTTTCTGATTTTATGGTGAAAAGTTTTAGGTTTTCAAGCCATTTGGATTTAAATTTTGATTATTTAAAGAGTATTTTCTATCAAATTTTTGTGATTTTTTTAAAAACTGCTGGAATTTTTTTTGTTTGTTCTGCGACATTAGGATTAATGGCTGAAATTTTTCAAGTGAAGCTTTTTTTTACATTTGGGCATTTGAAGAATTTTTTTGAAAGATTAAACCCTATAAATGGTTTTAAAAAATATTTTTCTCTAGATTATGTGGTAGGGTTTTTTAAAAATATATTTAAAGCCATTTTAATAGTATTTATAGTCTATAATTTAATTAAATCAAGAGTTTTTGAAATAATGATGTTTATCGGCAGAGAACCAGCTTTTATTTCAGATAAAATGGTTTCTTTAATTTACCAAGTTGGAATTAGAGCGGCTTTAGTTATGCTAGCCATAGCAGTTTTTGATTATTTTTTTCAGAGGTTTAGGTATGAAAAAAGAATTATGATGACAAGGCAAGAAGTAAAACAAGAGCTAAAACAACATGAAGGTGATCCATTGCTTAAAGTAAGGAGAAGGTCAAAACATCTTCAGCTTGCACGTGCAAGAATGATGCAGGAGGTTCCTCAAGCAGATGTTGTTGTTACTAACCCTACTACATATGCAGTTGCTCTAAAATATAAGCCCGACTTTAATGCACCTAGAGTGGTGGCAAAAGGAGCAAGACTAATAGCAGAAAAAATTAAAGAAATTGCAACACAGAATGGTATACCGATAATTGAAAATGTTTTTGTTGCTCAAACTATTTATAAAACATGTGAAGTTAATCAGGAAATAACTCCTGAGCTATATAAAGCAGTAGCTGAAATTCTTGCTTATGTTTATAAAATTAAAGGGAATTATAGGGAATTAGGTCTTATATGAGAACTACAATTGGTTTGTTAACAAAAAATGTTGATATATTAGTAACATTTTTAATTATTTTCATTATATTAATGATGATTATACCCATTCCTCCAGTGGTTATGGATGTGCTTTTAGGTTTTAATATATCTTTAAGTTTTATTATTTTTCTAATTTGTATATATACTTTAAAGCCACTTGATTTTTCTATATTCCCATCGATACTGCTAATTGCAACAATGTTTAGATTATCTTTAAATATTTCTTCAACGAGATTGATTTTGCTAAACGGATATGCAGGAAACGTTATAAATTCATTTGGAAATTTTGTTGTAAGAGGAAATTTCATTGTTGGTTTTATTATATTTTTAATTCTAGTGATCATAAACTTTGTGGTAATAATTCAAGGAGCCAATCGTATTGCTGAAGTAGCAGCTCGCTTCACCTTAGATGCACTGCCAGGTAAACAAATGTCTATTGATGCTGATTTAAATGCAGGCATCATTACTGAAGATGAAGCCAGAAAACAGAGGGAAGCAATAGCATTACAAGCTGATTTTTATGGAGCAATGGATGGAGCTAGTAAGTTTGTAAAAGGTGATGCTATTGCAGGTTTAGTTATTGTAATTGTAAACTTATTTGGTGGGCTGGCTATTGGTGTTATACAGAGAGGTCTATCATTTAGCGAAGCACTAAAAACTTATAGTCTGCTTACAGTTGGTGATGGTTTAGTCTCACAAATACCTGCCTTACTTATATCTGTTGCAACTGGATTAATTGTAACAAGAGCATCATCTGATAGTAATTTAAGCAAGCAAATTTCCATTCAATTTTTAGCTCAGCCTAAAGCAATTGGAATAGCTGCAGCAGTAATTTTTTTAGTTGGCTTACTTCCTGGAATGCCAAAAATTGCATTTTTCTTACTTGGAGGTGTTATTGGGGTAATTGCCTACTTTCAATCTAAAAAGTTAAAAAAACAAAAAGATTTAGAGGAAATTCAAAAAATAGAAGAAGAGAAAAAGGCTCTTGTTGAATCATACGATGAAATTGAGCAAGCACTTTATTTAGATATAATAGAGCTTGAATTGAGTTTCTCTTTAATAACAATTGTAGAGTCTAAAGACTTTGGGGATCTTGCAAATAGGATAGATTTAATTAAAAAACAAATAACGAGCGAATCTGGTTTTATTGTTCCTCAAATTAGAATTAGAGACAATATTCAATTAGAAGATAATTCTTATCGTATTAAAATAAAAGGGATAGAAGTAGCAAAAGGTAAAATATACCCTGATAAGATTATGATTTTAAATCCTGAAAATACTGGTTTCGATATAGAAGGAATAGATGATAAAGAGCCTGTATTCGGACTTGAATCTAGATGGATTGACTCCAAAAATAAATATTTGGCTGAGGAATATGGTTATACAGTAATTGACCCAGTAACAGTACTTGTTACACATATAGCTGAGATTATAAAAGAATTTGCATATGATATTTTAGGTATTGCAGATGTTCAAAATCTTTTAGATAAGTTGTCAAAGTATAATCCAATTGTTGTAAAAGAAGTAATACCTAATAAAATTGAGTTAAGCGAATTGCATTTAATTCTTAAAAATTTATTAAAAGAAAGAATACCTATTAAAGATTTAACTACAATATTAGAGACACTTTTAATTAAGGCTAAGATTACTAAAAATACTGATATACTTACAGAGTATGTAAGACAAAGTTTAGCAAGATCTATAACAAATTTATATCAAAATCCCCCAGGTGTTATTTCTGCAATTATAGTTGATCCTGATATTGAACAAAATATCTTAAATTCATTAAAACAAGATGAATTTAATATAAGGCTTATTTTAAACCCAGAGATGCTAAACAATATTATAGAAGAAATAAGAAAAGTTGTGGCAAATGTATTATCGAAAGGTCTAACTCCAATAATACTTTGTCTTTCTCCTGTTAGACCGCATTTAAAACAAATGGCTGATAGAGTTAAATCAAACATTGTTGTGTTATCATATGAAGAAATTACGGAAGATGTAAAAATTGAACCAATTGGTATTATAAGATTAAGCAAATAAACAAAAGATTTTTTGAAAATAATATTAACAATTTTTTTTATAAATTTGTTCTAATTGAGTTTAATTATTTTTTATAATCAAAATATTTTATTGTTAAAATTAAAATAAGATTAAAAAATAATATGGAAGACATTAATAATGTAAGTAAAAACGATTTAGAAAAAGGGCTTTTACAGCAAAAAAAATCTGATTCTATTAATAAAATTTACAATGAGGTAAGCAATGATATTTTAAGAATAAGTTTAGCCAATATAAAGTTTCATTGGCTATTGGTTATTTTAGCTGTTTTTATTACTTTTTTATCAGGTTTTTTAAATGAGGTTTCTTTTTTTGAAAATTTAAGAAGATGTTTTTACGCTGGAAGTATTTTTTGGGTAGTTGCTGAATTTATTGACTATATTTTAAAAAAATAATCAAAAATGAATTTTATTGAAAACGGAGAATAGAAAAAAGCTTACGAGAGGACCGATTTGGATAAAATAATGATTTTTTTATTAGCAATTACAATTTTTGAGTTTTTAATTATTACTTTTTTAGCAATTATATTTTTAAGAAAAAGTAAGATACAATATTTAGACAAGCACTCCATACAATCTTTAATTAAGTCAA
>JACVJA010000082.1 GCA_015661035.1 Candidatus Calidifonticultor daggyaiensis
TAAAAAACTCCTTATACAAAACTTCTAAACTATTTATTGTAATATAGTTTACAAATAACTTTTATAATTTTTATTTCTATTAGATTTTTTATCTAATAATTAAAATTTTTTAGTTTAATATTTCCTAAAATCTGACACAATTTTTAAGCCTTTAATCTTTATTAACTTTTAATATAACCTATCCATTTAATAGCAATTCTATTACATATATTTCAAGTTCCTCATAATCTCTTTTGTCAATACACTCTTTTTGAAAATTGTAGTCAAACTTTTTAGCTTTTTCTTCCAATAGCTTAAACACTTTAATACTATTTTTAATTGCTTTATAACTGTCATCTAGTTTTTGTGTTCTCATTGCTTGAACATCAAGACCAACAAATTCTCCATTTTTACCATAATTGTTTTCCACTAATACTTTTACTTGATTAAAAGCTTGCCTTAAGTTTTCAGCACCAAATGCTTTATCTTGATCATATCGCAAACCATTTTGATCATTTAAATGTACTGCAAATAATTTATTAAAATATAAAGCAAAAGCAATTTCTGTAGCTGGATCTAAACCAGCTAATATTGCGTGAGCGGTCTCTAAGTTAACTCCTACTCTATTAGGGGATATTGTCTTATTTGCTAGTGCTAAAGCATGCCCTATTGTTGGAAGAAAGCTTCTATCAATTGGTTCATTGGGCTTTGCTTCAATAAAAATTTTTATATTCTCATCATAGCTTAAAATCTCATTAAGTCCAATAACTAAATGATCAAATCCACTAATTGGATTTTTACTTTCATAGCAGTAAGTTCCTTCACGTGCATACCACAATCCTATTAACTTACAATTTAATATATTTGCTATATCAACTGAAGTTTTTGCCCTATTTATAGCATACTCTCTATCTTCAATACTATTTGAAGTAAACGCACCATCAACGGTTCTAATATCTTCCCATAATCTTGGTGCAACAAACTCTGCTACAAGTCCTAAATTATCTAAAATTTTTTTTACTTCTTTTGCCTCTTTTTCAATTTCTTTTTTACTTTTTTCATTTATATTTGGCACAACATCATCATCATGAAACTGTATTGCATCAATTCCCATATTTTTAAAATTTCTTAATTTTTCAGCAAATTTAATAGATTTTCTAACAGGTGGACCAAATCTATCAGCACCTTCTGAAACGTTCCAAGGACCAACTGAAAATTTAAAGCTCATCTAAATCTCCATTTAAATAAATTTTTAATATCATTTTATAAATTAGATAAATTAAAGATAATCCCTAGCCACATTATGTATTTTATTTATGCGAACATATTCTGAATTTGTGTGTGGGTGGAAAGATTATCCATCCACACACAAATATCTAAATAGAATTTAATTCTATAACTTACACTACCTTGTAAATTAAACTCTAATTCTTATTCTTAAAATCAACATCAAAAACCATACTAACTAGCACCATATTAACTAGCTTTAATTAAACTATCTACATAACTATAAATTAAAAACATGTTTGTACATTAAAATTTTATTTAAAAAACTTCTTTAATTCATCTGGTGGTTCTTTTTGTAAGATTAGCTTATAAGCATCAAGAACATTATCTTTAGTAACTGCATATCCTGGAATTGCAATAAATGGCGGTACTTCTTCACCTAAAAACCCTTTAATTGCACAAACACCCTCAGCTATACCTTGAGCAAATGGATCCTGAGCACCAAGACCTTTAATAAACTGATTTGACGCAATTTCAAGTGCTGCACCTTCGCTTAAATCAGAAGTGGTAATAACAAATTTTGCTGGATCAATACCAGCAGCTCTAGCAGCATCAGCAATTTGTAATGCTGGAAATTCCCATACTGCAAAAAAGCCGTTTAAATCTGGATTTGCTGTTAAAGTACCTTCAGCAGGTCCATAAGCACCTTCAGCAAAATCAAAATCAACTTTTACTGAGGTGTCAATCCAAGGATAGTACTGTTTACACCTATTTTCAAAACCAAGTGCTCTTTCTTCTGTTACTTGGTGTAAGAAGTTTAATCGCATTACTCCAACTTTTGCCTGAGTTAAACCCATGTCAGCAAAATATTTTGCCATAATATCAGCAGCAGCAGTACCATTACCACGACTACTGCAAGCAACTAAGGAAATATAATCACCATTTTTATAGGTTAAATCTCCTGGAATCATATCTAGTAATACTAATTTTATTCCAGCATTTACTAAATCTCTATAAGCAGGGCCTTCAACAGTCTGGTCAACAGGAATACTTAAAACTACATCTGGCTTCAATTGCATAACAGTTTCAATATTTTCAATTTGCTTAGTTGCATCCCATTCACCACCAGTAACTGAAACTATTTTTACACCAAAAGCCTCCAATAGCATAGAAATTCCTTTAATTTGCATTTGTGGCCAATCCTGATCTAATCCGTGCATTACTATTGCTGCTTTCATTTTATCTTTAACTTGATCAATAATTTCTTGAGGTGCTTCAATTTTACCTGACCTTGCCATATCTATGTAGTCTTGTATTGTTTTCCCACCCAAAGAAACATCAGATGGTTTAGTTGCAGTATCACCTTCTGGTCCAATATCATCCGATCTCGGAAAAACTGTGCCATTAAGTATTATATCTTCTGCTTCTGGAATAAGTTTTGCAGTTGTCTCCTCAGCGGTTGTTTCTTCTGCTGCAGTCTCTGCAACGGTTGTTTCTGCAGCTGTTGTTTCTATTGCAGTAGTTTCCTCTGTAGCTGCAGAACTTTTACATCCAAACAAAGATAAACCCGCAATCATTGTTATGCTCATAACCACAATTAGAGCAATCTTGAAATTTTTAAGCATTTTTCTTCACTCCTTCTTTTTAATAATATTTTGTGGTAATATTTTTCCGAGATTTGTTTAGTAAAGTCTTTTGAATGGTTTTTTAAAAAAAGATTTTTCATATTTTTAAAAGTAAATAATAACTAATAATTTATTTACTTTTTATTATTTGTTATAAAAAATAAGCCACTTATTTATCATTCATTAGACATATACTAAACAAGTCTCACCAAACTTTATTATGCCTATAAAAATCACCCCCTTTTTTCTGAAAAAATTCCATTAAAACAACTACTCCAATTTATTTTCTAATAAAATAAAATTTATAAAATTAAAATCAAAAAAATTTAGTATCAAAAATTTCAGCCTGCTATTTAGTTTTTAAAATAAAATAATTAAGATAATAAAAATTTTGCAGTGTCTTCATCAGTTATTAATATATTTACTATCCCACTTAAAATAGCACCTCTTATAGCCTCTCTTTTATATTCACCACCTGCAACTGCTATTCTACTTTTAAATTTAAATAAATTTTGTATACTTATACTAACAATTACGTCTTCAATTTCTGAAACAATAAAATTACCTTTTTTATCAAAAAAGTGACCTAATACATTACCTACTGCGCCTTGCTCTTCGATTTTTTCAATAATATTTCTGTCAATAATATCCAAATCAATTTTAGTAGCTCTACCAACAGAACCAATCCCAAATATTGCTATATCTGCTTTTTTAAAATTTTTTCCAATCGGGCTAGACTGAATTATATTATCCTTTATTATTTTATTTTCGGCATAAGCTAAAGATGTCAAAAATGTTCCTTTCGCATTTAATTTTTTACTAGCTTCCTGAATAATTGTAAAAGGGTTAAAAAATGTTACATCCTGCATTCCACCCATTAACTGGATTATGTGTGTGTTTTTTGTGTTAATGGTAGGTAAGTAGTTAACCATTAATCCTAATGTTCTTCCAATACCTAAGCCAATAACTTTATTGTCTAAATCCATTAAACTAATATTAAATGCAGCAACTTTTGCAAGTTGTTCAGCTATTTGCTCTTTTTGGTTTTTAATATTATTAATTTCAACAATATAAGCCTTTTCAAGTTTAAACTTTTTAACAACCTCATCACAAAGTTCTAAATTAAGCTTATAAGGCAATTCTATATTTATTTTTACAATCCCTAAATCTTTAGCTTTCTGTAAAATTCTAGAAACAGACATCTTTGAAATTCCCATTAATTCACTAATTTGCTTCTGGGAAATTCCCTTTTCATAATATAAAATTGCAATTTGATATATTTGACTATCTGACCAATTATTCATATTTAATATCTACAAGTAAAAGTTATTTACACTAAGTACCCGATAATAACCTTTAAAAATATTTTGCAGGTAAAAAATATTTTAAAAGTTAAAAATAAACAAATACTAAATTATATAAAATGAAAAGATAATAAGATTTTTAGAA
Organism: Candidatus Calidifonticultor daggyaiensis; assembly: GCA_015661035.1. Taxonomy (GTDB): domain Bacteria; phylum Actinomycetota; class Humimicrobiia; order Humimicrobiales; family Humimicrobiaceae; genus Calidifonticultor; species Calidifonticultor daggyaiensis. The sequence continues at coordinate 4,281 of JACVJA010000082.1, forward strand.
TAAATTATTAATTCATTTCACCTAAATATCATACTTTTCAATCACTAATCAAAATCAACCCAAACTGATCCTTTTTCCATACTTTCAACACATTTAGAAATAAATTTTACACCATCTATACCAGCATCAATATTTGGATAATCAAAATCTTCCTCATTTATTATTCCCCCAGATAGTTTAATCTTTAAGGCATCAACAAACGCAGAATAAATATTTGCAAATGCTTCAAAAAAACCTTCTGGATGTCCACCAGGAAGTCTATTAAATTTAGCTGCAGTTTCTGAAATATATCCATTGCCCCTTGACAAAATGCATGTTGGCTGACCTTTTTTTGTAAATTTTAAATAATTACAATTTTCTTGTATAAATTCAACAGCGCCTTCAGTACCAAAAATACGCACTTTTAAAGCGTTATCGTAACCTATTGCAACCTGTGAACACCAATATGTTCCACTTGCACCATTATTATATTTTAGAATTATCTCAGCATTATTATCCAAAGTTCTGCCTTCGCCAAAAATATCCATGTTAGCAATTAATTTTTTAATCTTAAGTCCAGTAATATAGCTAACCATATTTTCAATATGACTTCCTATATCACCTACACAGTTAGATTTTCCTGACTGTTTCGGGTCTGTTCTCCATAATGCTTGTTTTTGGCCTTTTTTTTCTATAGTGTCAACAAGCCAAGATTGTGGATATTCTGCAGTAATAACTCTTATTTGCCCTATGTCGCCTCTTTGTACAATTGCTCTTGCTTCTTTAGCCATAACATGACCAGTATAAGTGTATGTTACAACAAATAAACAATTATTCTTTTTAGCTAAATCTTTTAACTCAAGAGCTTCACTTATCTCAATTGTTAGCGGTTTGTCACACGATACGCTTATGCCATTTTTTAAGAATTCTTTTGCTACTGAATAATGCAAATTATTTGGAGTAACTATTACTACAAAATCAATACCATCTCTTCTATTAGCTTCTTTTTCTGCCATTTCTTGGTAAGAACTATAAACCCTTGAAGGATCTAGTCCAAATAGCTGTCCAGTTTTTTCACAATTATCTTTATCTCTTGAAAAAACACCAGCAACCAGTTCTGCCTTTCCATCAAGAGCTATTGCTCTTCTATGAACATCACCAATAAACGAACCTATACCACCACCAACCATTCCATATTTTAATTTTTGTTGCATTTTATACCCCCAAAAAAATATTTAAAAAAATTTAAGATTGTTTAAATATTTACTCAGTAATACCAAGAATTCTTTTATTTGCTGCTTCATCTGCACCTGAATCCAAGAAGTTATCAAAAGCATATTCTGCAACATCGATCATATGATTCTTAATAAATTCAACAGCAATTTTTGCGGCTTGGTCTGGACTTCTTACAGGGTCTTCCCACTCAAGTACTGCCCAATTATCAAAACCAGCCTCAGTAAGTAGAGTAAATACTCTTTTAAAATCAACTTGACCATCTCCTACTGTTCTAAACCTGCCAGCTCTTTTTGGCCAAGGCTGCATACCAGAGTAAACGCCTTGTTTTGCAGTTGAGACAAACTCTCCATCTTTAACATGAAAACCTTTAATCCTATCAGCATAAACTTTAATAAATTCATAAAGATCTAACTGCATTAATACAAAATGACTTGGATCATAATTAATACAAGCAGCAGGATGATTATCAACATATTCTAAAAACATATCATAAGTAGCACCATCAAATAAGTCACAGCCTGGATGAAGTTCATAATTTATAGTTAGACCTTTTTCCCATGCTTCATCTAATACTGGCCTCCACCTTTTTGCAAGTTCTTTGTATGCTGTTTCGATTATTCCTGCTGGTCTTTGAGGCCAAGGGTAAACTAAATTCCATGCTAATCCACCAGATAAAACTGGTATGCCACGGGTTCCTAAATTTACTGATGCTTTTATAATCTTTTTTAACTCAGTTTGTGCCCATTCAACAAGTGCATAGCCTTTTAATCCTTTTGGATGGAAGTTTTCAAAAAGGATCTCCATAGCTGGATGTATTGCTATCATTTGACCTTGCAGTCCATATAAATCTGTCAGTTCTAAGCCTTTTTCTTTAAGTTTCCCCAAATATTCTTCACAATATGTTTTTGATTCTGCTGCTTTATTAAGGTCAACCATATTAGGATCCCAAGAAGGTACCTGTAATCCTTTAAAACCTAAATCTGCAGCCCAGGTAGAAAAATTATCAATGTTATTTCTTGGAGGCTCTGGAGTTGTAAATTGTGCAAGAAAAATTCCAGGGCCTTTCATTTTCATAGCCATTTTTTACCCCCTTCTCATTACATCTCTTCTCAAATTATTTTCAATATCAAAGTCATCATATTTATCTGGCCTTATAATACCATTAGAATATTTAAA
>JACVJA010000083.1 GCA_015661035.1 Candidatus Calidifonticultor daggyaiensis
CCCCAGCCGGTTCCTGTTATTGTATCAATATCCCCTGCCTTATGGCTTTCGCAACTTTTTTGTCGTTTCTTTCATGAAATTTCTAAGAATACTTTAGTCTCCATTAAGTTTGTCTTTTCTATATCGACAATACTTACAGTATTTGCTTTTTCTATTTCATCAAAAAGAGCAAGTATTTCTTTATTTATCTTTGTTATGTCTGCACGAAGTTTTCTAAAGGCCCTGTAATTATCATTTAATTTAATTGAGCTCTCCCACAAATGCTTTTTAATAAATACCATTTTTGTTTTTCTATCCTGTTTGTAGGTAAGGTAGTAAAAGGGCCCGTGGAGAGCCCCTTTTGTGCATTTACATCCTTTCTTGTTGCATGCTTTAAATTTTTTTACAACAGAGCCATAAAGGAGTTTTTTCCTGGAAAGGCCCTTTGCCAGCTGCATCTCAAGCTTAAAGCGCTCAAGACTTAGGTCTCTTATTTTCTTTCTTATGGCGGATATATTCATATCAGGGACTTATATTATTATATTACAGACCTGTTTTTATTAAAAAATATATATAAAGTCAATTTTTTAAAAAGTTTTATGAATTAGGATAAAAAATTACCTATTTTAAGCAGGTTTTTCTGATATCATTTCTTATAGTGAAATTTCAGTTCAGAATTGAATTATACCAAAAATTATTATATTATCCTCTAAGTAGTTAATATAATTTACTATAAGGGAATTTATATTATGGGCAAAAAAGTTATAAGACCAAAAACTGAAAAGGAAAGAATAATACATAGGTTAAAAATTGCCAGAGGTCATTTTTCAAAGTTAATAGATATGGTTGAAAATGATGCTTATTGTATAGACTTAATTACACAAAGTCTTGCAATAAGGAAAGCTATGGAATCAATTGAGAATATGATAATGAAAAATCATCTTAAGACATGCTTTAAAAAAGCAATGACGGAAGGTAATAAAGAAATTCAAGATGAGATGATAAATGAAATTATAAATCTAAGAAGTTATCACAACAGGTAGTTTTTAATAAGAGTCTTTATATAAAATTCAGTTAAAACACTGCTAATTGAATAACAAAATGCTTTTTTATATCTTTACCCACATCAAGAGAGTATTTATTCTAGCGTTGTATATAGAGATCTTTGAGTACGACCTTTAAAAACACAGAAAAGTCAGAAGCAGTTGAAATGAGAAAATTATAAATTAAAGAAGCTATGCTTTGTTAAATGTAAATAATGTATTGTTGTAAAATCAAGTATTTTTCTTGCAAGGTGAAAATTATCGCTTAATTTTAGAAAAACATCTGTCATATTTAGGTTATAAGATTTTTCATGGCTGGATGCTAATTTATAGTATTTTGCTGCATTGAACTCATATTCTGAAGCTGATCTTCTAAATTTACCAGCAAATTTAAGTCTTAAATTACCAGAATTAGTATATCTATGATTAAATAACACGTATTCTGGAAAGATACCCATAATAAATAAGCATACATCTGCAATTCTTTTAAACAAGTAAAATTTTAATTCTTCATCTGCAAATTTAATCATTTTTACCAGGTCATCTATATTTGTATCGTTAAATCTTATTTTATGCCATATACCTTTTTTTACTTTAATTGGTATAGTAAAACTTTCAATTTTAGTAAAAGAACAAAGCATATTTGATAAATATTCTAAGATACTGGCATCCCTTAGGAAACTTTCTGCTTTGCTTAAATCAAATACTGCAACTTTCTGAGAGCCAATTCTTTCGAATGTCCATATTCTTTTTTCAAATTCTTTCTTTGTCCTTCTAAGGAAGATTTCAAAAAGCAGCTTTGGAGAAATAGTTGAAATTATTTCTGGATTATCTACTACCTTTTCAAATACTTTATCGCTTGCAATTACATTATTCCTGAATAATTCATTTTCCAATAAATTTCTTTTTACTCTTTCCTTGCTGCTGGCATTGGTAGCAACAATATTTGTTATAAAATCAATATCTTTATCTGTTAAGTTAAAGAATATTTGAGTTAACATAGTTGAAGAATTTTTTTATTTTATGATTTTTAAATAGACTAAAAGTTTATTTATATATATTTGAATTTATATAAAATCATATTAATAAATTTTATAATATTCAAGTAGCTTGGTACAGTTAGTATAGGTAATATCGAATATGATTTTAATAAAGAAATTTTAAAAAAATCAATAATATAAATGAGGATTTATGGTGTGTAATAATAAATCTAAAGATATTAATAGATGTTTATGTAAAAGCGGAAGAATAAGCAGGTTTTTAATACCTGCTCTTCTTCTGCTGATTTATGAAAAACCATCGCATGGATATGAGCTTGCTGAAAAATATACTGAGTTTGGTTTTACTGTAGCAAGCTCTGACCCTGGAGCAATTTATAGGACTTTAAAACTGTTGGAGTCTGAAGGATTTATAAAATCAAGATGGGATACTGATAACCCTGGACCTGCAAAAAAGATTTATTCAATAACAGATGAAGGATTAAAGCTGTTGTCTGGATGGATATCAGAAATAAAGGAAAGAAAAAAGACTTTGGAACTTTTTCTTAAAAGATGCGAAAAATTATAAGTTTTTACAATTAACAGCCTGATCAAATACCTGAGTGATTTTTTTATTTGCACTGATTTTAAAGTTGATATTTTTTTAAATATGATATAAATTTTTATTAATTAAATTTAAAGGAAAAATTTTTAGTTATTTAAATTAAAGTTATTTAAATTAAATATTATTTACAAATTTAATATCTCATAATTATAAAATTTAATATCTTATAGCGATGAAGCTCGCTTAAAGCATTTATGCTTGATAGCTTCTACTTTTTAGTAGGAGCTTTTTTATTTTATAGGTTAATTTATATATTAGTGATTGAAAGGTAATACATTAAAAAGGAAAGATTACTTTATGGGTTTTGAGAGTATATTATTTAGAGATTTAAATACTTACTTTATAAATGAAGATAAAATTAAAGAGGATAACCTTGAAGAAAATGAATTCTTTGTAGATTTAAATCTTGATCAAATCATAAATTCAATAATTAAAGATAAGCAAGAGGAATATAACATTAAACCGTTTTTTTATCTACCTTTAAATAATATTGAGGATATATATTATAGACAAGAAGTAATGAAAGACTTAGAAAATCCTAAATTATATGAATTAATTACGACTTTTACAGAAAAAATGCATTCTATGCGTTTACATTTACATTTAGTTGAAAGACTAGATTATAAATATAATAAGCAGGGTTGGTTTTTGGAAGCAGTTAAAGACTATTGTGATGCAGTTTTGCTTATTTCTAAAAATATTTCATTAATTAATTTAAAGTCAAATGGTTTTTTAAGCTTTAGAAAGTATATAGATAATTATGTAAAATCTGATTATTTTATTTCACTTAAAAGCAGGCTTGACGAAATAAAGAAAGAACTTTTAGACTTAGAATACTGTATAATCATTAAAGGTAATCGTGTAAGAGTACAAAAATATAATTATGAAATTAATTATAGTAAAGAAATAGAAAAGACGTTTGAAAAATTTAGACAACAGCAAGTGAAAGATTACAAATTCGTTTACACAACAAATACAGGAATGAATCATATAGAAGCAAATATTATAGATTGTGTTGCAAAATTATTTCCTGATATTTTCTCTAAGTTGGATAATTTTTACAATGAAAATTATAATTTTTTAGATGATAAAATAAAAAGATTTGACTGTGAAATTCAGTTTTATATAGTTTATCTTGATTTGATAAAAAAAATAAGAAAAATGGGATTGCAATTTTGTTATCCAGAAATTTCTGATAGCAAAAAAGAAATATATGATATTGATGGATTTGATTTAGCTTTAGCTAATAAAAGTTTTTATGAAAATTCTAAAATTGTGACAAATGACTTTTTATTAGAAAATAAAGAGCGTATTATTATTGTATCTGGACCAAATCAAGGAGGGAAAACTACATTTGCACGAACATTTGGTCAAATTCACTATCTTGCAAGTCTTGGGTTTCCAGTTCCTGGTAGCAAAGCAAAATTATTTTTATATGATAAGATTTTTACTCATTTTGAAAAAGAAGAAAGTATTAAAACATTAAGAGGAAAACTTCAGGATGATCTTCTAAGAATCCAATTAATTTTAGATAAAGCAACACCTAATAGTATTGTAATTTTAAATGAAATATTTACTTCTACATCTTTACAGGATGCAATATTCTTAAGTAAAAAAATCTTAGAAAAAATAATTATGCTGGATCTTTATTGTATTTGGGTAACATTTATTGTTGAACTTGCCTCTTATGGCTCTCAAACTGTAAGTATGGTCAGCACAGTTAGTCCTGAAAATCCTGAAATTAGAACTTTTAAAATTATAAGAAAAGAAGCTGATGGAATAGCATATGCAATATCAATAGCAAAAAAATATAAACTTACTAAGAATTTTATTGATAAACGAATAAAAAAGGAATGAATTAACACATGAAAGTTTTTTTAATGTTTAAGAATAAAAACTTAGATTTAGAATCACCACTCCCCTCTAACTCCAAAGATTTAATTAAGGATCTTGAATTAAAAACTATTTTTTCTGCAATGGCCCTTGGCAATAAAGAGATATATGAGATTACAAATAAAGTAGTCCTAAATAGTCTATTCGATGTTGAAACAATTAAATATAGACAGGAAATTCTAAAAGATTGTATTAAAAATCCTTCTGTTATAAAAAACATTTACGATATTACAGTCCAGACAATTGAGATTAAAAGAACGCATCATTTAGGTGGTGTTTTTTCAAATTATCCTTCTGGTATTTTATATAGTGCATTGCAATTGATGTATTTATTTGTAGAAATGTTAAAAAAGATTAGAGATATTATTGAACAGAATGAAAAAAATTTTGAATCTGAAGGTTTTAAGAACCTTTTTAAAATTTTAAAGGTTGAATTTAGTAATGAGTATTTCACTGTGGTTAGACATCATTTAAAAGAGTTGGAGTTTAAAAATGGAGTATTGATAAGTGCAAAACTTACCGATGGTAATGTACCTAATAATTTCATATTAAGAAAACATCCTGAAAAAAAAGAAAATATTGTAAAAAGGGTTTTTAAAAAGAGAGCACCTTCATACACTTTCTATATTGATCCTAGAGATGAAAGTGGTTCACGAGTATTGTCAGAGATTGAAAATAAAGGCGTAAATTTAGCTGCTAATGCACTTGCACAATCTTCTGAGCATATATATAGTTTTTTTACAAATTTGCGACAAGAACTATCATTTTATATAGGCTGTTTAAATTTATATCAAAATATTATAAATTTAGGTTTACACATATCTTTTCCTGAGCCTGTTGGATCTGCTAATTCTATTTTATCTTTTCAAAGTTTATATGATTTAAGCCTTGCTCTAACTGTAAAGAGTAATATTGTTTCGAATGATATTTTTGCAGATGGTAAAGATTTATTAATAATAACAGGTGCTAATCAAGGTGGGAAATCCACTTTTTTGAGAAGTATAGGTATTGCTCAAATTTTGATGCAATCCGGAATGTTTGTTCCGGCAGTTTTTTTTAAATCAAATATTTGTAATGGAATTTTTACCCATTATAGACGTAGAGAAGATATTGCAATGAAAAGTGGAAAGCTTGATGAAGAACTTTCAAGAATGAGTGATATTGTGGATAACATCAAGCCTTATTCAATGATTCTTTTTAATGAATCGTTTTCTTCAACAAATGAAAGAGAAGGTTCAGAAATTGCAAAGCAAATTATTAGTGCATTAATTGAAAAAAAAATAAAAGTTCTTTTTGTAACACATATGTATGAACTAGCTGGATGGTTTTATAAAAAGGAGATTAGAAATGCAATGTTTTTAGTAGCAGAAAGGCTAAATGACGGAAGAAGAACTTTTAAAGTTATCGAAGGGGAACCACTTCAAACTAGTTACGGCAAGGACCTTTATAATAAGATATTTTTACAGCTTAGGTAATTTACTTTAACCATTACTTTAACAATTACTTTTTACAATTACTTCTGGCAATTACTTCTAACTGTTATTCTGACCATATTTCCATTTATATTTGTTTTGATTATTATGATTCTGATTATTATTTTTATTATTTTCAGCATTTGAATTTTCAGATTCTATGGCATTTTCAGTTTTTTGTTCATAATAATTTTGTTTATTATTTTTTTTCATACCGTATTTTTTGTCAAAATTCTGTTTTATCATTATAATGTTATTTTGAATTTGTTCACTTTGAATTTTATCTAAATATTTCCGCTTATGGCATTTTTCAAATGTATAATCAAGATCTGAAATTAAATTTTTTAAAAATTGTAAATTTTTAATTTCAGGTTGTTCAAGCATTGTCGATGCTTCATTCATTCTAGAATTTAACATTTTAAGATAGATAAATGACTCATATTTGTATGGTGTAATAAAAATAAGAATATTTTCTGAAGTTCTTTTCACAGGATACAGAATTTCACCAGGTAAAGAGTCAGATGATGCATAAATTGCTCCAGCAAATGAAAAAATTACAAAAATGACTATTAAAAGAAAAACAATTATGGGTTTTAAAAAAGCAGGCCTCATTTTTACAGGTATTAATTCTTTTTTTAAGTTA
>JACVJA010000084.1 GCA_015661035.1 Candidatus Calidifonticultor daggyaiensis
ATCAGCATAACCCTCAAAAACTTTTTGCTCTGGTGTTACGACTTTTAAAAAAATTTTGCTTTTTTGCTCACTCTTATTATCTTCACTAATATTATTGCTGATATCGCTTTTAACACTGATTCTGCTGTTATAGGTATTATAATTCTTATTAGTATTGGTATTATTAGTATCGCTGTTATTATTAGTATTGCTTGTTTTATCATTCATTATTTTACTAATCTTTTCTTATTGATTATTTACTTTGATATTTAATAATTGTTAAATAATTAAACATTTTATAATTATTGACATTTAATTAGAAACATTAATAAAAATTTTTTAACTTTGTTAAAGATTTATTAGGAACTATTCAATTTAGCTTGTTAGCCAGCTTTTATTTAGAAGAATTAAAGTTTTACATTTTTTCAGCCCGCTCTTCAACTTCTTTTATTGTTCCAGCCATATAAAATGCTTGTTCTGGAATGCTGTCATATTTTCCTTCAACTATTGCTTTGAATCCTTTAATAGTATCTTCAATTTTTACATACTTTCCTTCTCTGCCGGTAAATTGAGCTGCAACAAAAAATGGTTGTGATAAAAATCTTTCAATTTTTCTTGCTCTTTGAACTATTGTTTTATCTTCCTCTGAAAGTTCGTCTATTCCAAGGATTGCAATAATATCCTGTAATTCTTTGTTTCTTTGAAGGACTTCTTGTACGCTTCTAGCCACCCTATAATGCTCATCACCAACAAATTGAGGATCTAATATTCTTGATGATGACTCTAAAGGGTCTACGGCTGGATATATACCACGTTCTGCAATTTGTCTTGATAGCACAACTGTAGAATCTAGGTGTGTAAAAGTTGTAGAAGGTGCCGGGTCTGTTAAATCATCAGCAGGCACATAAATTGCCTGCACGGATGTAATTGAGCCTTTTTTTGTTGATGTTATTCTTTCCTGAAGCTCACCCATTTCAGTAGATAAGGTAGGCTGGTATCCTACTGCTGACGGCATTCTGCCTAAGAGTGTTGAAACTTCCTGACCAGCTTGAACAAATCTAAAAATATTATCTATAAATAAGAGCAAATCTTTTCCTTCATAATCTCTGAAATATTCTGCCATAGTAAGCCCTGTAAGACCAACTCTAAGCCTTGCTCCAGGCGGTTCATTCATTTGACCAAAAACAAGTGCTGTTTTATCCAAAACTCCAGATTGCTTCATTGAAAGCCATAAATCATTTCCTTCCCTTGTTCGCTCGCCAACTCCTGCAAATACTGAAAAACCGCCGTGTTGAGTAGCTATATTATGAATAAGTTCCATTATAATAACAGTTTTGCCAACACCAGCACCGCCAAACATACCAATCTTTCCGCCTTTTACAAATGGACATAAAAGATCAATTACTTTTACTCCAGTTTCGAATAACTCAGTTGTAGGTTCAATTTCTTCTATGTCTGGTGCTTCTCTATGAATCGGCATTTTTAGTTTTGCTTTAACTTCCTTATCTAATAAGTCTATAGGCTCACCTAAAACATTAAATATTCTTCCAAGTGTCTCTCTGCCAACTGGCACTTCAATTGGTCTGCCTAAACTTATAACTTCCATTCCTCTTTTTAGCCCGTCTGTAGATGACATTGCAACTGCTCTAACTTGGCCTCCGCCAATAGAGGCTTGGACCTCTGCATAAATTTTTTCTCTATAATTTGCCAATCCAAAAGCATTTTTTTCGACGGAATTAAAAATCAATTTAGGAACTTTTATCTCTAATGCAGTGTAGATATCTGGTAGTTTTCCTGGCGGAAACTCAACATCAATTACAGGGCCTCTAATACTTATTATTCTACCCTTAACTAAATCTTTGTCATTGTTTTCAATAGCACTGCTTTCTTTAATACCACCGCTATCTTTATTTGAAGCATTGCTAAGTTTCGCTTTAAAATCCATAATAAAAAACTCCTTAAAAAAAAATTTATCTTAAAATTTTTATCTTAAAACTTAAATAATCTTTTATAACTTTTTTAAGTATTTTATTATCAATCCAAAGCATTTGCACCTGAAATAATTTCAGAGATTTCCATTGTAATTTGCTGCTGTCTTGCCCTATGATACATTAAAACTAATTCTTTTATCATCTCTTCAGCATTTTCACTTGCACTCTTCATTGCGGTCATTCTTGCCCCCGTTTCGCTTGCACTTGATTCCAGCAAGGCGCTATATACAATAGTGTAAATATATTCCGGCAGTAATGCACTTAAAACTTCTTGATGTGATGGGTCATAAATAAATTCCGGATGAATCCTACAGACCTTTTCACCTATTTTTACTTCCCCAATACTTATTATTTTTTCTTGTAAATATTTTTTATTTTCAGTAACTGACAAATTAAGGTTTAATTCTTTATTTGAAATTTTACTACTAAATGTATTTTTATTATTTAAACCCTTATCTGTTTCTAATCTAGCCGTTTTTTTATTGCTAACTTCATCACCTGCTTGGAAAAAAGATTCATTAATTGATTCTGATAAATAATCTTGTGCATAAATCGGTATTGGAAGAAGCTGGATAATTGTAGGAATATGCTCTGCTGGATTTTTAAACATAGTATAACATACTAAAACCTTATCTGCATCACCTTCCAAATATTGTTTTATAATTTCTCTTGATATTTCCCTCGCATCTAGAAATTTTGGATAATCTGATAAATTCTCATAAATTTTCTCAAGTTCATAACCCATATACTTAAAATAATTTTTTCCTTTTGTGCCAATCATTATTATTTTTACCTGTTTATCTGCATTGGCTAATTGTTTTATTGTTCTTTCAATAAGTCTAATTATATTAGAATTATAGCCGCCGCATAAACCTCTATCTCCTGTTATAGCTAGTATTAAATATACCTCGTCTTTTTGAGGTGGAGTTAACAAAGGATCAGATATAAATCCAGAAAAGCAAGCAATATCAGCAATTATTTCTTCTATGCTAAAAGTAAAAGAACGGGCTTCAAGAACCCTTGCTTGGGCTTTTCTTATTTTTGAAGAGGCAATCATTTCCATTGCCTTGGTTATTTTTTGTGTACCAGAAATGCTCTTTATTCTGCTTCTAATTTTTTCTGATTTTTCCATACCAAAGCTTTTCTGCTTATTAAATCTTTTTGCTAAGTAAACTTTTCTGCTTAATAAATTTTTCTGCTTAATAAACTTCTATACCTAATAAACATAACAAACTCTTAAGCTAAATATATTTTTTATGCTTAATGTTTTAGTTAATCTTTTTTAGTATTGTTTTAATATTATGTTTAATATTTTGAATAAACTAATTAAATGTACTTTTAAATTTTAATATTGCATTTGATATTTTTTCTTCTAACTCCAAGCTTATATCCTTTGTTTTTCTAAGCTCATCAACAATTGATGTCTGGCTTACATGAATAAATTCTAAAAACTCCTTTTCAAATTTAGAAATTTTATTTACCTCCAAATCGTCAAGAAAACCTTTAGTCAAGGCAAAAAGTATTAAAACCTGGTCTTCAACATCCATAGGTTTATATTGACCCTGCTTTAAAACCTCAACAGTTCTTTCCCCGCGAGCAAGCTGCTTTTTTGTTTCTTTATCAAGTTCTGTGCCAAATTTTGCAAATGTTTCAAGCTCCCTATACTGTGCTAAATCAAGTCTAATCATACCGGCGACCTTTTTCATTGCATTAATTTGTGCATTACCACCTACACGAGAGACAGAAATTCCAGGATTTATTGCCGGTCTTACTCCAGCATTAAAAAGATCTGATTCCAAATAAATCTGCCCATCTGTTATTGAAATTACATTTGTAGGAATATAAGCTGAAATATCACCAGCTTTAGTTTCAATGATTGGTATTGCTGTTAAAGAGCCTCCACCCATTTCATCTGAAAGCTTTGCTGCTCTTTCTAAAAGTCTTGAATGAAGATAAAAAATATCACCCGGATATGCTTCCCTTCCCGGCGGCCTTCTTAAAAGAAGTGATAACTGTCTATATGAAACTGCATGTTTTGACAAATCATCATACATTACTAAAGCATGCTTCCCGCTATACATAAAATATTCACCAATCGCACAGCCAGCATAAGGAGCAATATATTGCAGTGAGGCGGGAGTTCTAGCAGTGGCACTTACAATTATTGTATAATCCATTGCTCCAGTTTCGCTGAGTTTTTCCACAATACGAGCAATAGTTGATGTTTTTTGGCCAATTGCTACATAAATACAGTATATGTCTTTTCCCTTTTGATTTATTATTGTGTCAATTAATATAGCTGATTTTCCGATACTTCTATCTCCAATAACAAGTTCTCTTTGCCCTCTTCCTATTGGAATCATTGAATCTATTGCTTTTATTCCTGTTTGAAGTGGTTCTTTTACAGGCTGCCTTTTTACAACGCTTGGAGCTAAAAATTCCACTGGTCTAAAATTTTTTGATTTTATAGCGCCTTTTTTATCTAAAGGATTTCCAAGCGGGTCAATAATTCTGCCTACTAACTCTTCACCAACAGGAACCTGTAAAATCCTGCCGGTACATTTTACTGGATCACCTTCCTGAATTTTTATATAATCTCCAAGTATTATTGCGCCAATCTCATTTCTGTCTAAGTTTAATACAACACCATAAACATTATCTGGAAATTCAAGCATTTCTCCCGCCATAGCATTTGAAAGACCTGAAATTCTTGCAATACCATCAGATGCTTCCAACACTTTACCAACTTCTTCAGCAACAGCTTCTCTTTTATATTTATCTATTTCAGTACTAATTATCTTTGCAATTTTTTCAGAATTAATTTGCAATGCCAAATTCTTCACCCCTAATCTCAATAGATTTTAGTTTGTTTTTTAAATCTTGTATTTTGTTTTTCAAGCTTAAATCTATTATCTTTTCACCAATCCTAATAATAATTCCTCCAATAACTTCCGAATCCAAAATATTTTTTATCCTAACATCCAGCCCGGTCTTTAAGTCCACTTCATTTTTTATTTGTCTTAATAGTTTATCGTCCAGCTCTATTGCACTTATTACTTCAACTAAAACCTGTTTTTTATAACTGCTTACAAGCAAAACATAATCGTTATAAATCTGATCTATTTCTTCAACAACATCAAGTATTATAAGCATAGAGATAAAAGCTTCAATACACTTACAAGCCTCACCCGAAAATAACTCAATTAATGAATTTATTTTAGCTGTTTTAGGAACTGAAGAATCAGTTAAATATTTTTTAAAATCTATATTATTTAAAATTTCCTCTTTAATTTGATTTAATTCTAGTTCAGTTCTATCAATTAACCCGGCTGAAACCGCTAAATCAAATAAAGCATGAGCATAATAGCTTGACTTAAATTTATTATCTTTTTGTTTTTCTGCCATCTTTTCTAAAAATTATAATTGAAATTATAATTGGTATCTTATACAACTTACTATCTTACAAGTTCAGTATGTTAAAAATTCAATATTTTACAAATTCAGTAACTTATAAATCTAATATTTTATAAATTCGGCAGCTTAAAATTTAGTATCTTATAATTTGTAATTATATTTAAATGTTTACAACTTCTTTTAGGCTTTCTTCTATTAGCTTTTTATGGTCTTCTTCAGTTAAAGTTTTATTTATTAATTTTTCAGCAGCATCAAGTGCAATATCTACAATCTGATTTTTTACAGCAATTACTGATTTTTCCCTTTCTGCCTTTATTTCTTCAAAAGCAGCTTCTAAAATTTGCCTTGATTTTTCATTTGCCTTTTCTTCTATTTCCTCTTTTGCTTTTTTAGCCTGCTCCTTGCTTTCCTCAATTATAGCTTTTGCTTCTTTTCTTGCTTGCTCAAGTAAAACTTTCTGTTCTTCTAAATATTTTTTTGCTTCATCTTTTTGTCTTTCAGCAGAATTTACAGCCTCTTGTATTTCATTTTGCCTTTGAGAAAGCATTTTATTTACAGGCTTTAAAACAAATTTTAATATTACTACTAATAAAATAACAAAAACTATAATAGACCAAAAAAGGGTGCTTGTTGCAGGATTAATAATTTTTAAAACCTCTTCCAAGTTTTAATCACCTCTAATAATTATAATAATGTATAGTTTACATATAGTTTAAAACTAAATTTATATTTAAGCTTGTTTATACTTAAACTTGTTATATTAAAACTTATAAATTTCAATAATAAAATAATATTTCTAATTCTTAAAATATTTCTAATACTTAAAATTATTTAAAATTTGACCTTTTTAAAATTTAACCCTTCACTTACTCAGCAAAAACATTATCCCACAAACAATTACAAAAAATATTAGGTAAAAATTCAAGCCGCAAAATAAATGTAAAAAAATAAGCTAAAAAGTTAAACTGAAAAAAATTAAGCGACAAAAATAAGTAAAAATGCTACTACCAAAGCATAAAGCGATATTGCTTCTGCAAAAGCTATTCCTATAAACATTGCAGTGTTAATCTGTCCACTTGCTTCAGGTTGCCTTGCAATACCTTCTAGAGCTTTTCCTACTAAATTTCCAATTGCAATTGCAGGTCCTATTGAACCAATTCCCATGCAAAAACCTGCTGCTATTAAAGCTGCCACTTTTGGCTCCATTTATTCCTCCTGCCTACTTTGTAAAAGTTTAATATTATTA
>JACVJA010000085.1 GCA_015661035.1 Candidatus Calidifonticultor daggyaiensis
TTCTTAATAATTTTATTTAATGTTAAATTGTCGCAATTTTTCAATCTTAAAAAGCTTTTAATTTATATTAAAAAAAATTTAAAATAGGATTAATTTTTATAAAAAAAGATAAAGACCAAAATATAAGAGCAGATGCAATAGTAAACAGCAGATAAAAGAGCAAATACAATAGAAGATAACAGAGGATAAAAAAAGTAAAACTTAGGATAAAATTAAAAATTATATTTCCATAGTGGTTTTATTTATATTTTTATTATAATTTAACTACCACTATAAACAAGTTGACCGCATGCCCCATTAATATCCTCGCCAAATTTATACCTTTGAGTAACATTAATTCCTTCTTGAATTAAAACTTTTTTAAACATTTTAACTTGATTATAATCTGGAGCCTGTAATATTAAATCTTGTGTTTTTAAAAAACCATTGTAAGGAATAACATTTACAAAACAAAGTTTATTTTCAATTGGTTTGCCTTTTAAAAGATTAATTAAACTTTTAGCATGACTTAAGCTGTCATTAACATTTTTTATTAACACGTATTCAAACATTACTCTTCTATTAGTTTTATCTAAATAAAATCTTACTGCATCCAGAATACTTCTAATTGGATATTTTTTATTTATAGGCATTAATCTTGAACGTAAACTATCTTCTGCAGCATTTAATGACACAGCTAAATTAACCTGCAATTCTTCATAAGCAAGTTTTTTTATCATTTCAGGAATTCCTGAAGTAGAAATAGAAATCTTTCTTGAGCCAATTTGGAATTTATCTTTATCATTTAAGATTTTTATTGCATTAATAACATTTTCAAAATTTAAAAAAGGTTCTCCCATTCCCATAAAAACAACATTTGTAATTTTTTGCGGTTTTTTAATAACTATAGTTTTTTTAAGTGTTTTACTTGTTGAACCTTTCTCAAACTCTTCAGACTTTTGATTTATTTTTTTTAAATAATATTGAAAGAATAAAACTTGCTCAATTATTTCATAAAAATCTAAATTTCTTTTAAAACCTATTTTTGCAGTCCTGCAGAAAGCACAGCCAATTGGACAACCAGCTTGTGACGATACACAAACTGTAGCTCTTAACCTTGATTCCTTCTTTAAAATATTATTTTTTACGTATGAATTATCTTTATCCGTTTTTTTCTTAAAAAATAATTCATCCAATTCGTCTGTTTTTATATTCAATCTGTCATTACTATTTATACCATTTATATTATGCAATAAAAGGACACTTTCAATTATCAATCCATCCTTTAATTTAATTAATGCTTTTACGGAGCTGCCCGTAGAAGACTTAATAATATTTGCATTAAAAAATATTGGGGCTTCTTCTTCTAAAAGATTTCTAAATTTTATAGGAAGAACAGTCAAATCCGTCCATGAATTTATATTATCTTTAAACAATGCTTTTTCTATTTGTTTTACCCTATATGGTTCTTCACCTTTTATAATTTGGTATAATTTTTGTATATCCATTTTTTTATATCTAATTTTTTAAAAATACTTTAATTTTAATTATTTAAAAATTATTTTAATTTCTTAAAATCTGTAAAAAAATTGTAAATTTAAAAATAATACAATAAAATTTTTAATTAAATTTAATAAAAGAGTAAGTAAGATTAATCTTTTAATTACTAACATTTCAAATGTATATAGAAATGCAAATAATAAACACTAAAAAAATTATACCGCAAGAAGAGAATAAAAAAAATTTTAAAATTATTAATATTAATCCTATGTTTTTATATTTTCACAGTCTTCTTTTTTTAATAATAATCTTTATTTTCTTTTCCTTTACAATGCTAAGCTGTGCTAAGCCTAAACTAAAATTTCAAGAGATTTTAATAGCTGATGAAATGCAATCAGATTCAGTTGTTCAAATAAACACAATAACTCAATTTGATATAAGCACAAAAAAAATCTATGCATCTGTCCAATATTTTGGCGTATATGGAAATGATATGTGGAAATTTAAATGGATTAATTTAGACACTAGCCAAGTCGTACTTGAAAAACAAGATAAATATAATAAAGAAAACCCAAATAAATATTTACAAGGAATAGTTTATTCAAGCATTGAATCTACAGACGAACTAAAAATAATACCTCCTGCCAAATACAAAGTCCAATTTTTTCATAATGATCAACTAATAGAAGAAAAATCATTTGAAATTATTAAACCTAAAATGGAAATTTTAGATGTAAAATTTGCAAAAGAAGTTGATGAAAAAGGGGCTCCTATAAATTTAACTGAGAAATTTTTAACCGATGAAAATGTGTTTTTATGCTTAAAATTAAATTATTTAATATCAGCAAATAAAATTCAATTACAATACAAAAATGAAGATGATGAGATTTTTGAAAAACAGGAAATTGTAATTGATAATGATTATTACAGTGAAAATTATTTAAATTTTAAATTGGATTTAAAAAATAATATAAATAATATCTTCTTAGATAATAGGGCTGAAAATAAAAATACACGGAAAGTAAAAGTTGATATTTTTTTAAATGATATGCTTAACAAAACTGTAAGCTTTATTGTTGAAAAAAACCCTTTTATTTCTTTTTCTAATCAAACAAAATATTTAAGTAAAGATTACAAATTTAGTTTTTTAATACCTGATAACTGGACATTTGAAGAAAGAAGACAAAACAAAGTATTTCTAATAAATTTAATTCCCAATATAAATATTAATGGAGTAAACAATTTTGAAAATAATCAATTAAAAGAATCTTCGTTGGAACAAATACCTATATTAAGCTTTGCCTTCCATATAATTGACAAAAAATATTTTGGCTCTCCAGATAATTACTTAAATTTATATACTACAGAAATTCAACAGCAAAATAATTGGCAGTCAATAGATAAAAAAGAAAGAAACTATATATTAAAGGGAAAATACAATGCAATTGAAAATATTTATTTATTTGAAGCTAAAAATGATGACATTAAAATACAACCAGATACCAATATTAAGCAAAAAATAGACACCCCTAATTATATTTTAGTATCCAGCGCTTTTGAAAACAAAGATTATATTTATATATTTATAGTCATTTCTGATAACAAAGTTTCAAATAAACTTGGAGAGCTTGGCTATAGTGAAATATTAAAAACTCTAGAGTTTTATTAGATCGTTTTATTAATTCTTTCTTATTAATTTTAATGCTTTCAATTAATTTAATTTATTAATGTAATAAGTGTATTTTTTACATATTTCTAGTTATCCTTTTAGATATTTTATTAGGTCGAATGTTCAAATTTGTTATATTAGCTGTTAATAACATGATAAAATACACAAAATTTTCTTAAAACTATTTTAAAATTTCAAAAAATACTTTAAACTTAGCGTCTATGAGCATTTCAGATATTCCGATAATTATAGGAAAGTATTTAACAGTATTTCTTACCTCACTTACTCCAATTGGTGAGTTAAGAGCATCTATACCTTTAGGATTAGGAGCTTTAAAGCTAAATATTTATATCACAATTATAATTTCAATAATTGGAAATTTTATTCCTGCAATTGTAATTATTTATGGACTTGAATCAATTTCAAAATTCTTAATGAAAAAATTTAAATTAATGGATAAATTTTTTAATTGGCTATTTCAACGAACTCGTAAAAAATATGGTAAAAAATTTGAAAAATATTCTAATTTTGCATTAACGCTATTTGTTGGCATTCCCCTGCCAGTCACTGGTGCATGGACCGGCTCTCTTATTGCTTTTGTATTTGGCATTCCTCAAAAAAAAGCTTTACTCGATGTGTTTTTAGGTATACTTATGGCTGCCGCTATAGTTACTATAGTTTTTAAAGCATTTGGTTATGTAAAGTTTATAATTGCAGGGTAAACTTTTTAAATAATTTTAACTTAACAAAAGTAATACTTTAATAAAAGTAATACTCTTGAATTTTAATACTCTTGAATTTTAGCAATAATCACTCAATATATAAAATAAGTAATATTATATTAAGTATTATTGAACCCATAAGCAAACCTGAAAATTTTAAAAATATTAAATTGATTGTATTAGATAGTATTAGATAATCACTCTCAAATAATTTATATAAAGCACTACATAAGTTTTAGATAGTAATTAGGAATTATATTATTTTTCTTAACAGCTCCCTTTTTTAATTCTAAAACAAACTTTGCACCATCTATAATTGGACTAAATCTAAAAGGCTTAAAATTTTCTAAAATATTTATTATCTTCAAGCTGCTGTTTAAAAAAATCACATCTATAGAAAATCTCATCCAAAATGTGTGAATACTGTTGCAATTAACCAGTAATAATCCATCATTTTCAGATATACTATTAAAAATAGTCAGCCCTACAAGTTTAGTAAAAAAACTATTGGCTAAAACCAAATTATCAATTTTTAAGATACTTAAGCTTACCTCTTTACAAATATCAGTTTTATATATTTCAGCTCTAATAATTTTTCTTTTACGTAAAATCATTAAGAATTTAATTTATTTTCCTAATTCCTCTTCAACTTCTTTTTTACCCTCTTCAAGCTCCTCCACTTGTTGCTGATCGAGCATTAAAAGCAAAGCCTGAAATTCACCAACATGAGTTTTTTCTTCCCTTGCAATATCTAATATTACTTTTTTTATATCATTATTTTCAGTCATCGCTGCAAGTTGCTCATAAAGATTAATTGCATCAAGCTCTGCAATAATCCCAGCTCTTAAAATTTCTTTATCGATATTTTCTTTTTTTACCTTGGCCAAATCAATTGGAATACTTGACAACATTTTACTTACCCCCTTTTTTTATAACTATTTCATTAATTATAAATATTTATAGAAATTTAATAGCTAATTTTTTTAAATAAAATTTTTTTAATTTTTATAAATCCAATAATAATTAATAATATTAATTATTATTAAGTTCTTAATAAAAAAGTATTAATAAAATTTATAAGATATAGAAACAGCTTTTTTACAATAGAAAAAACTAAAATAACGATTGACTTTTATTAATATTAGCACATATATACATATAATTAAATATGCATAATTTAAAAGTTTTATAAAAATAAAAATAATATTTAAAATTTGGTCGCAATTGCTGAACTAAGTGCCACCAAGTAAAACTTGGCGAATTTTGATTGGTCGGGATGGAGGGATTTGAACCCACGACCTCAGCGACCCGAACGCTGCGCGCTAGCCAAGCTGCGCTACATCCCGAAAATTTAACTTAAATGTTAGATATTAATTTTATTGCACTTTCTAATTCTTCAATATAACTAAACTCCTGCCTTTTTATACTAATATTATCAACTCCCTTAAAAATCCAAACAAAGTGTTTCCTAAATTCCTTTAAAGCTTTTTCCTGACCAAAAAAATAAATTAAAAATTTTAGATATAAAACTGCGAATTCTTTTTTAAACTCTTTTGTTGGATTATAATCAAACCCTATATCAAATATATTATCTATTTTAACAAAAAAATTTTTATCTTTATTTAAAGAATTTAAATTATTTTTTAAAAAATGTATACCAATTGCATTAAAAAAATTATAAAAAACCCATAAAGCACCTTTAGCAGCTCTACCAATCATTAAGCCTTCACAGCCAGTAAAATCTAAAACCCATAATGCTTTTAAAGTACTGTCTATGTCCCCGCTTACAATTACAGGAATTTTTACGCTTCTTTTAATATTTTTTATAATATCATAATTAACGCTTCCGCTAAAGCCTTGCTTTACTGTTCTGCCATGAATTGCTATTGCATCAATACCACAGTCTTCAGCAATCTTACAAATATTTTGCGCATTAATATTATTTTTATCCCAGCCCAATCTTATTTTAATTGTTAAAGGTTTTTTTATTGATTTTCTAACTTTTTTTAATATTAACTTAATTCTTTCCTCATCAGTTAATAAAAACCCCCCACTTTTAGTTTTTAAAACCTTTGGCACAGGACAACCCATATTAATATCAATTATATCTCCACTTTGTTCTAAAGCTTGCGCTGCATGGGCTATTATATTTGGGTCAGAACCAAAAATTTGAATAGAACAAGGTTTTTCATATTTAGTTATATTAGATAACTGGATTGTATTTTTATTTTTATAATAAACACCATAGCTCGAAATCATTTCAGTATAATTTAAAGAAGAACCAAAAGCTTTTGCAAAAATCCTAAATGTATTATCACTGATTCCTGCTAAAGGTGCAGTAATAAGTGGGTTTTTAATTTCTACACTACCTATTTTAAATCCATATAATTTTGATTTAAAGTTTTTTAAAATATTAAAAATATTAAATTTGATATTATTGATTAAAAATATATTAAATTCCTTGTGGTATTTATGGACAATGGTTAATAAAGACTTATATAAATTAGTTAATGAGTAATTATCTGTATTTACTATATTCGGTGAAAATTTATTATTTGCATTGCTTAATAATCTATCTCCCATTTTATAAAAACTAAAATGATTTAAGGCAAAATCTAAGACAATCTAAATAAGTTTAAATTTAAGGACTAAGCAAATTTTATAAATCTTCCATTTGGAACAACTATTATTTTCAAATTATTATTATATTTAAGTTCATTAT
>JACVJA010000086.1 GCA_015661035.1 Candidatus Calidifonticultor daggyaiensis
AAAGGTTAGAGCTTGTATTGAATCTTTAAATAATGGAGTTGCAAGAACACATATTTTGAACGGAACTATCAAACATTCAATATTAATAGAAATATTTACAGATAAAGGTATTGGTACAATGATAACTTTATAATAATTTTATAAAGATAAGATTAATAAAATAAAAAATAACACAAGATAATAAAAAAGGCTATATAGGCTATATTATTGGAATTTATTAATAAATTATTTGTTAATTATTACATGAATAAATTGGAGCAAGATTTGAAAGATAATATAAGCATTAATAAAAAAAATGTTTTTAATAATAAATTAAGAGATAACTTAAGTAGTAACTTAAATAATAACTTGAACAATAACTTAACTATAAAATACGATAAAAATGCTTATTTTTATAATGAAGGTTATAAATATTTAATGCAGACATATGCAAGACTACCTGTTGTCTTTAAATATGCAAAAATGCAGTATTTATGGGATGTCAATCAAAAAAAATATATTGATTTTATAGCAGGCTACGGTTGTTTAAATGTTGGACATAGCAATCCCTATGTGTTAAAAATGCTACAAAAACAAATAAAAAAGATAATTCAGCCGTCAAATGTATTTTTTAATATTCCCCAAATTCAACTAGCTAAAAAGCTTTGTCAAATCACAGGTTTTGGAGAAAAAGTTTTTTTTGCAAATAGCGGAACAGAAGCAATAGAAGCAGCAATAAAGCTGGCTCGCAAATTTTCAAGAGAAAAATTTTTCCATGAGAGGTATCATATAATATCTTTTAGAAAATCTTTTCATGGCAGAACATTAGGCGCTCTTTCTGCAACTGCACAAGAAGAAAAACAAAATGTTTATCAGCCTCTACTATCGGGTTTTAAATATGCTAATTTAAACGATATAGAGTCAGTTAAAAAATTAATTGATGAAAATACTTGTGCTGTTCTTCTTGAGTTAATTCAAGGTGAAGGTGGAATAAATGTTTGTGATTTTAAATTTATAGAGGATTTAGTTGATATTTGTAAAAATGAGAAGATTCTTTTGATAATTGATGAAGTACAAACAGGTTTCGGTAGGACTGGCAAGATGTTTGCTTATCAGAATTATAATTTTTACCCAGATATTTTAGTACTTGCAAAAAGTCTTGGTGGTGGAATGCCTATAGGTGCAATTGTTTCAAAAGATGAAATTAGTACTGTTTTTCAACCCGGAAGCCATGGCTCAACTTTTGGCGGTAACGCCGCCTCTTGTGCAGCAGGAATTGCAGTAATAGAATACATTATGAAAAATGATTTAATATTAAAAGCAAGACATTTAAGTAATTATTTATTTGAAAATTTATTCACTCTAAAAGACAAGTATCAAATAGTAAAAGAGGTAAGAGGAATGGGTTTAATGTTGGGGATAGAGTTTAATAAGCCAGTTGCAGGTGAATTAGTGCTTAAAGCTTTAAGTGATGGAATAGTTATTAATAAAGTATCACCTGAAATTATAAGACTTTTACCGCCTCTTGTTATTAATAAAAATAATATTGATTATTTAATAAAATGGCTTGATAGAAGTTTAAAGGAGCTATAAGTTTTTTATTAGTAAATTTGGGGTTTTTTATTTAGTTTTTTTGGGGGGTTTTTTATTTAGTTTTTTTGTTTTTAAAAATTTTTTAAATATCTGATATTTTTTGTTTTTAAAAATTTTTAAATAATATATTTAAAATTTATTAAAAGAATAAATCTATAAAGGTAATATTATGACAATAAATTTAACAAACTTAATCAATCCTAATAAAAGTTTTGATGATATTATTAAGGATATAAATTCTTTTAAAAAGAGTCAGCAGACTAAAAGCAATAATTTTAAAAAAGATTTTTTAACTCTAAAAGATTATTCCAAGGATGAAATATTATATATTTTAAGCCTAGCTCAAGTTATTAAAAAAAATAAGTTTTTATTTTCTACATTTTTAGATAAAAAAAATTTAGGTCTTCTTTTTGATAAGCCTTCAACAAGGACAAGAGTTTCCTTTGAGGTAGCAATAAACCAATTAGGCGGAAAAAGCATTTATTTGGATTCTTCGAATTTACAGATAAAGAGAGGGGAAACTCTAGAAGACACTGCAAAAGTTTTAGACAGATACTTAGATGGATTGATAATTAGAACATTTAAACAGGAAACTGTTGAAATATTTTCAAAATATTGTAACTTTCCAGTAATAAACGGTTTAACAGATACTTATCATCCTTGTCAAATATTATCAGATTTATTTACTATATCAGAATTTGAATTGTTAAAGAAAACATTAAAATTTACATATATTGGAGATTGCAATAATGTTTTAAACAGTCTTTTAATAGGTTTTGTAAAACTTGGACTTGATATTACTGTGGGTTGCAGTCCTAAATTTCAGCCTTTAGATGAAATTTTAAAAGCATCTATTAATTTCTCAAAAGAATCTGGGAGCACTATAAAAATAGTCTATGACCCAATAGAAGCAGTAAAAGATGCTGATATAATTTATACAGATGTATGGGTGAGTATGGGTGAAAAGGAATCTCATAATAAAATAAAAGAGCTTGAAAAATTTCAGGTAAACAGCAAACTGGTTCAAGCTGCAAAACCTGATGTTAAAATTATGCATTGCTTGCCAGCTCATAGGGAAATGGAAATAACCTCTGAAGTTATTGATAGTAAAAACTCTATAGTTTGGCAGCAGGCAGAAAATAGGCTTCATGCACAGAAAGCATTAATGGTTTATTTATATGCTATGTAATTTTAAAAATGTGCAGTTTGAAATATTTTATTTATTTCTGGTAAACCACTAAATTATAAAATTATAATTATGGTATACCAAATTATGTTACACCAAATTTTGATGCAAAAAAGTTTTATTATATATAAAAGTTTTATTATATATAAATGAAAAGTTTTAGTGCGTACAAATGATTTATGTTTATATCTCTGAGTATATCTTTTGCATTTAATTATGAATAGTGAAGATTAAAAAATGAAAAGGGATTTAAGATTAAAAGCTTTAAAGCAAATAATAAATGATAAAAAAATATCGTCTCAAGAAGTGTTAATCGAAGAGTTAAAAAAAAGGGGCTTTAATGTAACCCAGGCAACAGTATCAAGGGATATACAGTTTTTAAATATTGTTAAAGTAAGAGATGCTGAAAATAATGAATATTATGCTTTTAATACTGGATATAAAGATAAACAGCAATTTGATATTAAAAAGTTGAAGTTGAAGTTTAAAGAAAATGTACTGGCTGTTTTAAATTCTGCAAATATTATTGTCATTAAAACTAATCCTGGTGAAGCTCAGGGTGTAGCAGTGGTAATAGACGGCTGCAATTTTAAAGAAATATTAGGTACTGTGGCTGGTGATGATACTATTATTTGCGTTGCTGAAAATGAAGAAAGTTCAAAAAAAATAGCTGATTTATTTAAAAGTTTTTAGTATATATTTTTTAGAGTTGACTCACAGTGGCATATGTTATTTATCTAATAACTTGATGAGTTTTTAGTATTTATTTTTTATATTTTTTATACTTTGCATTTTTTATACTTTGCTTTTTTGTAATATTTAGTAGTTCTAAATGTAAAATTTTGGTAAATTTTTTTAAATAGTGTTAAATGAAAGGTTTAATAAATGAATGAAAAAAAAGTAATATTAGCATATTCTGGAGGATTGGATACTTCTGTTGCGATTAAATGGATAAAACAAAATTATGGAATGGATGTTATTGCTGCTTTAGTTGATTGTGGCCAGCCTGGTGATTTAATTGAGGCAAGAGATCGTGCTGTTAAAAATGGTGCAGAAGAAGCTGTAATAATTGATGCAAAAGACGAATTTGTAAGTGATTTTATTGCCCCATCTTTAATTGCAAATTTAAAATATGAAAAAAAATATATTTTAGCTACAGCATTAGCCCGACCTTTAATTGTTAAAAAGCTTTTTGAACTTGCTAAGGTTAAAAAAGCTACAGCAATTGCTCATGGCTGTACTGCAAAAGGTAATGATCAGGTTAGATTTGATGTTGGAATAAGAAGTTTGAATCCCGATTTAAAAATAATAGCTCCTTTAAGAGAATGGAATCTTTCAAGAGAAGAAGAAATTGATTTTGCTAAAAAAAATAATATTGATATAAAAATTACAAAGAAATCACCATATAGCATAGATGAAAATTTATGGGGTAGGAGTATCGAGTGCGGTATTTTAGAAGACCCTTGGATAGAGCCTCCAGAAGAAATTTTTGCTTGGACAAAAATTAAAAAACAAATAGGACAAAAAGAATACTTGGAAATTGATTTTCAGTCAGGAATACCAGTATCAATTAATGGTAAAAACGACAGCTTTTTAAATATTATTAAAACCTTAAATTTAATTGCTGGTGAATATGGTATTGGAAGAATTGATATGATTGAAAATAGACTAATAGGCATAAAATCAAGAGAAATTTATGAAGCACCTGCTGCAGTTATCTTAATTGAAGCTCATAGAAATCTTGAAAGCTTAGTTCTTGATAGGGAGCTTTTGCATTATAAATATCTATTAGAAGAAAAAATGGCTGAGCTTGTATATTATGGCTTATGGTTTACGCCTTTAATGAATTGTATTAAAAGTTTTATGCTTGCTACTCAAGAATTTGTTTCTGGAACTATTAAAGTAAAACTTGAATATAAAACTTTTACTGTTTGCGGCAGAAAGTCAGAATACTCATTATATGATAAAGGTCTTGCAACTTATGACAAAGGGGATGTTTTTGAACCAAGACATTCAGAAAGCTTTATAAAATTGTGGGGTTATCCATATGAGGTTATGGCAAAAAAAAGAAAAATTTAAAATAAAACAGGTTTAAATTAAATGGAAAAAAAGAAAATTTGGACAGGAAGAATTAATAAACAAACAAATGCTTTAGCTGAAGAATTTATCAAGTCAATAAAAATAGATAAAGAGCTTTATGTCCAAGATTTAATCGGCAACGCAGCTTACGCAGTTGGGCTTGAAAGTATTGGGATTTTATCAAGAGATGAGTTAAAATTAATTTTAATAGGTTTAAAAGAAATAAAAAAGGCTATAGAAGAAAATAAGGTTGATTTTAATCAATATGAAGATATCCATAGCCTTGTTGAATTTGAGCTTGAGAAAAATATAGGAACCCCTGCAAGTAAGATTCATACTGGAAGAAGCAGAAATGACCAAATTGTATTAGATGAGCTTTTATATATTAAATCTGCAATTGCCAAGATAGTTAAACTAATTTTAGACTTAGAGGATTTATTAATTGAAAAGGCAAGCAAAAACCTAACTTTAATATTGCCTGCTTATACTCATATGCAAAAAGCCCAGCCGGTGCTTGTTTCACATTATTTGCTTGCTTATTTTGAAAAGTTTTCAAGATGCTTAAGGATGCTGTTTTTTAATTTTCAATCATCTGATTTTTTGCCTTTAGGTGCAGGGGCATGTGTTGGCAGTGGATATCCAATAAACAGGCAATTATTAGCATCAATACTTAAATTTGAAAAGTTAGGCAGCAACAGTATGGATATTGTGAGCAGCAGGGATTGTATTTCAGATTATCTATATACTTGTACAATGATAATGCAAAATTTAAGCCGTTTTGCAGAAGATTTTATTATTTTTAATTCACAGGAGTTTTCTTATATAAATATTGATGATTCTTTTTGTACAGGCTCAAGTATTATGCCGCAAAAGAAAAATCCTGATATTCTAGAATTAATTAGAGGTAAATCTGCAGCTGTTTTAGGACATCTTATGCAAATAATGGCATTATTAAAGGGGCTGCCATTAACTTATAACAGTGACTTGCAGGAAGATAAAAAAATTTTATTTAATGCCCATAATGAAACAACAAATAGTATTTCTATTTTTATTGAGCTTTTAAAAAATACAGAATTTGATAAAAATAAAATGTTAGAAAATTGTAAAGGCGGTTTTATTGAAGCAACTGATGCTGCTGATTATTTAGTTAAAAAAGGTCTAGCTTTTAGGCAAGCACATAGTATTGTTGGGAGTATGGTTAATTACTGTATTAAAAAAGGTATTCACTTTTATGATTTAGATTTAAATACTCTAAAAAAATTTTCAGAATTTTTTGATAATGACTTTTTTGAAAATATAAAAATTGAAAACTGCATTAACTCAAAGCTGACAGATTGTTCTACATCAACACAGTCAGTTAGAAATAATATTGAAAAGGCTAAAGAAGAAATATTAAGCTTTAAAAAAGAATATAATAGTTTAATTAATAAAATTCCTGATTTTGATGAAATTATAAAAACCCATCTATAATCTATAATACTGCAGCACTTAATATTACAACTTATAATATTTTAAAGTAATCAATTTTTTTTAGTATAGCCTCCGAATGTCTTTAAATTCATAAAATATTAAAATTTAATCTTGACAAATGAACTAATGTTCATTATTATATTAAATGAACATTGGTTCATTACTTAAAATGGAGGTGATTTTATGCCAAGAGGAGATGGAACTGGGCCAACAGGAATGGGTTCAATGACTGGAAGGGCTGCAGGTT
>JACVJA010000087.1 GCA_015661035.1 Candidatus Calidifonticultor daggyaiensis
TTGACGGAATTTGTGGACAAGTTGATGGTTCTATAATACCAGGATTTATAGGCTATGAAGCTGGTCAATCTTCTTTTGGTGATGTATTTGCTTGGTTTAAAAGTATATTATTATGGCCATTTAAAGAACTCCTTAATAAAAATTCTGATTTATATAAAGATGGCTTGGAGGACAGCGGAAACAATAATTCTTTTTTGAAAAACTTAATTAAAAATATTGATAAAAAAATAATTCCTTATATTGAAAAATTATGTATGGAAATTAGCACATATGAGGTCGGTTTGGTTTCGCTTGATTGGCTAAATGGAAGAAGAACTCCATTTGCTGACCAAAAATTAAAAGGAGCGGTAATTGGTTTAACTCTTGGTACTAATGCTTTAAAAATATATAGAAGTTTAGCTGAGAGTACTGCTTTTGGTTCAAAAGCAATAATTGATAAGTTTATGGAAAAAGGTATTAATATAAATGAAATTATAGCAATAGGCGGTATAGCAAACAAATCTCCGTTAGTAATGCAGATATTAGCAGATATTTTAGATATGCCTGTCAATGTTGTTGGCTCGCTACAAGCAGTTGCTCTTGGCGCTGCGATATTCGGCGCTGTAGCAAGTGGATACTATAAGGATGTTATAACTGCTCAAAAAAATATTGCAGGTAAAATAAGCAAGACATATAAGCCTATTAAGAAAAATGTTAATGATTATCAAAGAGTTTATAAATATTATTTAGAAGCAGGAGCTAAATTAACAGATATTTTTCATAATCTTTAATGGAAAATAATGTAAACTTTAGGTTGGTATTTACGTTTTTTAAAGATTTAATTCAGCTTAAAGCTCTGAGTTTAGTATAGTGGAATTCTCTTCCATTTAATTTTTTAAAATTTTTTAAAAATAATAATTAATCTGTTTTTTTATTTTGGTTTATATGATTGGAAATAAATTAAAACAGCTTAAAGAAGAGGTATGCGAAGCAAATTTAAAGTTAATAGAACACAGTCTGGTTTTTTTTACATTTGGTAATGTTTCTGGCATTGATAAAAACAGGGAAATAGTTGCTATCAAACCAAGTGGTGTTGATTATAGTAAATTAAGGCCAGATGATATAGTGCTTATTGATTTAGAGGGAAAGCCGGTTGGGAAAGGTTTAAAACCTTCCTCAGATACAAAAACTCATTTAGAGTTATACAAGTCTTTTGAAAATATTGGAGGTATTTGCCATACTCATTCAACATATGCAACTTCATTTGCACAAGCAGGCTTAGCCATCAAATGCATTGGAACGACCCATGCAGATTACTTTTTTGGTGAAATACCTTGTACAGAAGTAATTTCAGATTTTTCTATTAATCTGGATTATGAGCAGGAAACTGGCAAATTAATTATAAATACTTTTATGAGTAAAAAAATAAATTATAATCTTGTAAAAGCTTGTTTAGTTTCAAACCATGGACCATTTACATGGGGTGAAAATGCATTAGAAGCTGTAAGGAATAGTGTTATATTAGAGCAAATTGCAAAGACTAATTTTTTCTCATATTTAATAAATCCTAATTTAAATACTTTAAAAGAAACATTAATGGAGAAGCATTTTTTTCGAAAGCATGGAGAAAATGCCTATTATGGTCAATAATATATTATAGTCAGTAATTATATTTTTTTAGTTTTAAATAATAAATTTATATATTTTAGGGGTGTTAAATGAATTCAAGAGAGCGAATTATTTCAACATTAAATCATGAATGTCCTGATAAATTACCGGTAGATTTTGGTGCTACAGCAACATCAGGTATTCATGCAAGTATAGTTTATAAATTAAGACAATATTTTGGCTTGGATAAACCAGATACTCCAGTAAAAGTAATTGAGCCATATCAAATGTTAGGTGAGATTAAAGATGATTTAAAAGAGGCTATTGGTATTGATACTGTTTTAGTTAATAATGGATATACTCTTTTTGGCTATAAACTAGAAAACTGGAAGTCTTGGAGATTTTGGGATTCCACACCATTATTGGTGCCCGAAGGCTTTAATACTGAACCGGAAAAAGATGGTAGGATTTATCAATATCCTGAAGGAGATAGAAGCAGCAGGCCCTCTGCAGTTATGCCTAAAAATGGTTATTTTTTTGATAGCATTATAAGACAAGAACCAATTGATGAAAAAAAGCTAGACCCTTTATTAAATACTGAAGAGTTTCAATTAATCAGTGATAATGATTTGAGGTATATTTCTGAAAATGTTAATAATTTATATGAAAAAACTGATCTTGCTATTGTTGGAACTGTTGCATCTTCAGGTTTTGGAGATATTGCATTAGTACCCGGTCCAATGCTTAAAGATCCAAAAGGAATTAGGGATATTTCTGAGTGGTATATTTCGTTATTAACTAGGAAAGATTACCTTAAGAGAGTATTTGAGATTCAATGTGAGGTAGCCTTAGAAAGCTACAAGAAAGTTTACAATGCTGTTGGCAATAAAATAAATGTGGTCTTTGTGAGCGGAACTGATTTTGGCTCACAAGACAGGCCATTTATTTCTAAGGAGCTGTATTGTGAACTTTTTAAGCCGTTTCATTTAAAAATAAATAATTGGATTCACGAAAATACTAATTGGAAAACTTTCATTCATACTTGCGGCTCTGTTTTTGAATTAATACCTGATTTTATTGAAGCTGGATTTGATATACTAAATCCCGTTCAAATTTCAGCTAAAGATATGAGCCCATTAGATTTAAAGAAAAAATTTGGTAAAAATATAACATTTTGGGGTGGCGGAGTTGATACTCAAAAAGTTTTGGCTTTTGGTAACCCTAATGAAGTAAAAAGTAATGTTGAAGAATTGATTAATATCTTTTTTCAAGATGGGGGATTTGTATTTAATTCTGTGCACAATATTCAAGCAAATGTCCCAATTGAAAATTTAATTGCTTTAATTGAAGTGTTAAAAAAATATAGATAAAAATGAAAGCCAATAAAGGCAGAATCTGTTATTAAATTTATTATTGATAATTTTTTAAATTATTCTAATTAATTTGATTATTTAAATTATTTTAAAATAACATTACATAGTGTTACATAGTCTATTAAAATAATCTAAACTTTAAGGAATTATTTTAAAAGAAAGGTATTGACAAATTTTAGTTTGTTATGTAAAATTCTTAACTAACAATATTTTAATATTAATAATATGTAGTTTGATAGGCAATATGATTTAAATTTTAATCTTATTATATAATTAAAATTTTTATGTAAATAAGGTTTTCAAATCCTTTCTAGAAATATGATTTTTAAGTTTTAATTATTAAATTTCAACTTTTAATTTTTTTAAAGGTAAGTTATGAGTGATATTTCAACTTACAGTAGTATAGAAAAGTACTCAAATAAGCAAAAGATTTTAAAAGTTTTAGGTAGCATTAGATTATTATTTGTTCTTATTACAATTGTTATAGTATTTACAATTCTTAATAAAAGCTATTTTAGTGTAAATAACTTATATACAATTTTAATGGCCGTTTCTGCTATCGGCTTTTCTTGTATTGGGCAATCTCTTTGTATTCTATCAGGTGGATTTGATTTATCAGTAGGTTCAACTGTTTTAGTTTCTGGTGCAACAGCTGCCTTTTTAATAAGAAATTATAATTTAAATGTTTGGGTAGCTTTTTTATTAATAATTATTCTTGGTATGATTATTGGGTTAATAAACGGTTTACTCATAACTTTGGGAAAAGTAAACCCCTTAATTGCCACGCTTGCTGTATCCTCAATTTTAACGGGACTTGTTTTTTTCTTAACACAAGGAAAATTTATAAATGTTAGGGATGAAAGTTTTAGATTTTTAGGCCTTTATAGGCTCTTTAATTTAAAATATTTACAAATGCCTATTATATTACTGCTTATCTTATTTTTCATTTTCTTTTTTTTACTTAAATATTCAGTATACGGTAAATATGTTTATTCTGTTGGCGGTAACCGGATTGCAGCCAAATTTTCAGGTATAAATGTAAATTTAGTAATTGCTTCAGTTTATATTTTGAGTGGAATTTTGTCTGCAATTGGTGGGTATGTTTTTGCTTCTAGAGTTGGTGCTGCACAACCTACAATGGGAGGTAATTTTGCTTTAAATTCTATAGCTGCTGTTGTTTTAGGTGGTATTTCATTAAGTGGTGGTAGAGGTTCAATTATTGGGACCTTTTTAGGTATTTTAGTTTTACAAAGCATAAATATAGGTTTATTAGGAAAGGGGTTAGAATCTAGCTATCAGTATATTGCATCTGGTTTAATAATGCTAATAGCTATATTCTTAGATATTTTTAAGAAAGAATGATTTTTAATTTGATAGGTTTAGCTTAATAAGTTTAGTATAACTAATGTGTTTAGTAAAAATAAATTAAAATAAAATATTTAATATATAAATTATTTATGATGTTTAATTTATGTTTTTAAAACGCTTATAAAATTGTATGTTAAGAAGGGAGGTGTTTATAGAAAAGTTTCTGGCTATTTTTTAAAATTATTAATTTTATGAAAACAAACAGGGAAAGAAAGGAGTAAAGTACTAAAATGAAGAAAAGCCTTATAAAAATCTTACTAGTAGTTTTTTTAGTAGCAAGCTTTACAGTTGTAGCAAATATTGGCTGTAAGGCAGTTGCTACAGAACAGACAGCAGCAGAAACAACAGCAGCAGAGACTACAAGTGCTGCACAAGAGACAACAGCTAAAGAAGCGTCTGACTTAACATTTGGCTATATATCAAAACTATTAACACATCCATGGTTTACTACAGAGTCAGCTGGTCTGGAAAAGTTCTGCAATGAAAATGGTATAAAATATATATCTGCAGATGCTAATATGGACGATGAAAAATGCTTAGAGCTGGTTGATGACCTAATCAATCAGGGAATTGATGCGTTATTTATTTGTGTTACTTCTCAAGGAATTGGTCCAGCTGTTACA
Organism: Candidatus Calidifonticultor daggyaiensis; assembly: GCA_015661035.1. Taxonomy (GTDB): domain Bacteria; phylum Actinomycetota; class Humimicrobiia; order Humimicrobiales; family Humimicrobiaceae; genus Calidifonticultor; species Calidifonticultor daggyaiensis. The sequence continues at coordinate 4,952 of JACVJA010000087.1, forward strand.
GAAAAATGTGAAAAAGCTGGGATACCAGTTATGACTATTGATGATACAATAGTTGATCATAATGGAAAGCCAGTTCCTCATGTTGGCATGCCAACCAAAGATGTTGGTATAATGGGTGGAGAGGCTCTTTCAAAACTTGCCACAGAAAGAGGATTCTTTAATGAGGGCAATGTTTATAAACTAATGAATGTTGGTTCAGCAAAACTTTCAGTTTTGATGGAAAGAACTGAAGGCTATACTGAAGCTATAACAAAAAACACACCAATTAAAGATCCTGATGACATAATTTTTGTTGAAACAGAAGATGGAATGATGAATAATGCCCTCCCAGCTTGCAATGCTGCTGTTAGTGCTAATCCCAATGTAACTCACTGGATTGCAACTGGTATAAATGATGACTGCGCTATAGCAGCAGTTAGGGCTTTTGAGGAGTTAGGTATTGATAAAGCAAATTACTTATCATGTGGGCTTGGTGGATATGATTTAGCTTTAGAGGAACTTGCAAAAGGCAATGATAGTTTTATAACAGTTGGGTTACGTCCAGATAATGAAGGCTATCAAGCAGGTGAATTAATGTATAAGTTCTTAACCCAAGGGATTGCTCTGCCAGAAATTACATATGTTGGCGGAACTATAGTAGGTGTTAATAACTATAAAGAGTCACCTTTCTGGAAAGAATAAAATTTGCTTAAAAAAAGTTACTCATTTTTTAAAATTATAAAAACTTATTTTGATATTTCTGTAAAAAAGATAAAAGATTAAAATATCAAACTTGCTTGGGATACCAATGTGCTTAGCATAGATGCAGTAAGTTTAGTATTAATAATATATATATAATATTAGTATATTTAGTGTAAAGTATATTTAGTGTAAAGTATAAAAATATATAGCATAGGTAAAATTATAAAAATTTATAAATATTAGTATAGATTTATAAACTAACATATAATTTATAACTAAAATTAAATTAATTACAATCTAGATTGTAAAAGTTTAAAAATTTTAATTTATAAACTTGGGGGTTTTATTTTTATGCATCATAATAATGGAAATTTGTTAGAAATGAAAAATATATCCAAGTATTTCCCAGGAGTACAAGCTTTAAAAAATGTTAATTTTAACCTAAAATCTGGGGAAATACATGCTTTAGTTGGTGAAAATGGTGCAGGAAAGTCAACTTTAATTAAAATATTATGTGGAGTTTATCAAAAAGATAGCGGTGATATATTTTTAAATGGTAAACCTATAAAAATTACGGATGTTAATTCAGCAAGACACTATGGTATAACTTTTGTTCCCCAAGAAATAGAATTAATGAACGGCTTCAATGTAGCTGAAAATATATATGTTGGAAGGTACCCAAGCAAGTTTGGTTTTATTAAATGGAAAGAATTGTATGAGGAAACAAATAAAATCAAAGAATTATTTGGTGGATCAATTACAAATATCGACAATAATATACTCGCTGAAGAATTAACAATTGCAAGTAAGCAAATTATTGAAATTTTAAAAGTTTTAGCACTTAACATGAAAATTGTCTGTATGGATGAACCTACATCGTCTCTAACTAGGGAAGAAACCGAAAGGTTGTTTAATT
>JACVJA010000088.1 GCA_015661035.1 Candidatus Calidifonticultor daggyaiensis
ATTCAGGACGTAGTAAGAATTGATATTTTTTTAGCGGTAAAATTTTTTACACCTTTTATATTTTTGTTTTTATTAATTTTTTTATTGTTATTCTTTACAGTTCCTACAATTTTAAGGCTTTTACTGGCAATTCTTATTCCTATCTCGTATTTATTTCCTGATTATTATCTTAAAAGCAAGATTGTGCAAAGGCAAGACGAAATAAGAAGAACCCTCCCAAATGCGCTTGATTTGTTAACTATTAGTGTTGAAGCAGGACTTGGTTTTGATCAAGCTTTAATAAAAGTTGCAAATAATATTAAAGGCGAACTCGGCAAAGAATTTAAAAGAACTCTCAAAGAAATTGAAATTGGAGTACCCCGGAAAGATGCATTAAGAAATTTAAGTAAAAGGACTGATGTTCCTGAATTAAATGCTTTTATAATGTCTATCATACAAGCAGATATTTTTGGAATTTCAATTGGAAAAGTTTTAAGAGTCCAGGCTTCTGAGATGAGAATTAAAAGAAGACAAATTGCGGAGGAAAAGGGAATGAAAGCTCCGGTTAAGCTTGTATTTCCAACAATATTATTTTTATTTCCAGCTTTAATGGTAGTTATACTTGGGCCAGCTGTTATAGGTATTTGGGATACATTAAAAAGCTTTTTGATGCATTAAACATTTATAACAGTTAATTAAGATTATAAATTGCATAATAAATTAAATAAAAATTAATAAAAATCAATAATGCTTTATTAACTTTCTATCTGTTATGCTTCCACTTTTTTTTAATTTTACCTTTTTTAAAACATTTATATTCACAAATAATTTAGTTATTTTTTATTTCCACTTTTATTTTAAATAAAATAATAACGCTAAATAAAAAAATTAATTATCATATAAATTAATACCTTTTATAAAAAGGTAAAAATTTTTATTTGGTATCTTGCAATGCATAGTATTTTGTGTTATCATTAGCATAAATAAAAAATTAAGAGGTATGCAACATGAATGCACAATTTAAAAAAGGTATTTTAGAACTTTGTGTTTTAGCCTTACTTAAAGAAAAAGACAGATACGGCTATGACCTTGTAAATGAAATTTCAAAAAGTATAGAGATTTCTGAAGGCACAATTTATCCACTTTTAAGAAGACTTAAAAATGTTGGCTATGTTAAAACTTACCTTCAAGAATCACAGGAAGGTGCTCCTCGGAAATATTACAAGCTAACACTTAAAGGGCAAGAAATAACTGATGAGCTAAAACAAGACTGGTTAGAATTTGTTAAAAAAGTTAACAGCCTGCTTGGGGGTGAAAGTATAAATGAATAAAAAACAGTTTTTAGAAAAACTTCATAAGAATTTGTTTGGCATTTCAAAAGATGAAATAACAGATATTTTAGCCGATTTTGAAGAATATTTTGAAATAGGCAAAGAGAGGGGTAGGAGCGAAGAAGATATAATTATATCGTTAGGCAATCCTAAACAATTGGCTCGTCAAATAAAAGCAGAATCTTTTATAAAAAAGGCTGAGCAAAATATTAGCAGTAGTACAATTACAAAGGCAGTATTTACTACTATTGGGCTTAGTTTTTTTAATTTAATAGTAATACTACCAGTTTTTTTGATTATTATAGGTTTTTTAGCTTTTTTATTTGCATCTTCTATATCAATTAGTGCAACTGGTATTTCAGGTGCAGTATTAAGCTTATTTTACCCATTATTTGAACAATACTTAACTTTTAAGATTAATAATATAGCTTTGTTTTTTGCTTTTATTGGTGTTGGCTCAACTGGCATTTTATTTTTTGTAGGAAATATTTATTTTACAAAATTGCTCTATAGAAAGTTTTTAAAATACCTAAAGTTCAATGTCAATTTTATTAAACAGAAGAGTTTAAAAAAGAGTGGAGGAGTGATAAAAAATGAAATTTAATATAAAAAAATTTGTAATAGTTATGGTTTGTATAATAGTTGGTTCGTTTTTGATTTCTGGCATTATTCTTTATACTACTGGAGGAGTAAAAGCAGCATTAGTAAATCAGGCTAATATAGTTGAATCCAAAGAGTATTTGGCATCAGATTTCGATGAAATAATTATAAATTCTGTAAGTTCTAAAGTTAATATAATACCAGTTACAATTGCTGAGAAAAAAATAAGAGCTGAACTTTATGGAAGCGTTAATACTAATTTGGCTAATGTAAACCCAAAACTTTTAACAAACACTAAAAATAAAACTCTTTTTATTGAATTGTCTTACCCAAAAACTATTAATATAGGACTTATAAATATTGAAAAATTGTACCTTGATGTATATATACCAAAAAATTTTGGAAAAAATATTACTGTTAAATCTGTTTCGGCAGAGATAAATTTAAGAGATATTAACCTAAATGAGCTTAAAATTAATAGTGTTTCTGGCTCAGTTGCGGCACAAGATTTAGATGCAAAAAAAATTAATATAGAGACAACTTCTGGTAGAGTGTATTTAAATAAAATCTCTGGAAATACCGTAGCAAAAACTGTATCTGGTGAAGTCAATTTATACTTAAATGAATTAATTGGGAATATTGATATAAATACTATTTCAGGTAAAGCATCTGTTAGCCTGCCAAAAGATTCGAAATTTATTCTTAATATAAAAACTGTCTCTGGGAGTATTGAAAACGAATTTGAATCTAATGTTAGTTATATTGATAGAAATACTATAGAAGCTATTATAGGAGGTGAAGTAAGTACAAATAGTTCTACAAAAGAGGCCTCACACCAAGAAAGTAATGTAATCCAAAAGAGTAACTTACATCAGATTTTAATAAAAACTACCTCAGGCGCAATAGAAATATTAAAACAAAATGGTTTATAAAGGGAAAAATTAAAAAATGGATGATTAAAGGGAGTTATTAAAATGTTTTTAAAAACAAAAATTAAAAAAAACTTAAAAAGTAGTGAAAAACTTATACATTTATATAAGCTGATTTTGGTTGTAGTGGTTACAGCCCTAATATTAATATTAATTAGCTCTCTTAATGGTTGTATAACTATTAAAATCAATATTCAAAAAGGCAGTGGCAATTTAATCGAAAAAGAATTTGCTGTTAAAAGTTTTGAGAGGTTAGACTTTACTGGAAGAGGGAAAATAATAATATCTCAAGGGGATGTTGAATCATTAATAGTTAAATCTGAGGATAATGTAATTGAAAATATTGATGTTGATAATAGCGGCAATAGGTTATTAATTGGATTTAAAAGAGGAATTTTTAATGTTGTACCAACAAAAGACATAATATTTTATTTAACTGTAAAAAATTTAGAAAAGATTAATTTATCAGGGGTTGGAAGTATTGAAGCGCCGGATTTAAATCTTAAACAACTTTTAATTAGCTCAAGCGGAGCTGGAAATATTAAAATAAACATAGTAGCAGAAGCTTTAGAAATAGATATTTCTGGGGCTGGTAAGATTACAGCAAGTGGAAAAGTAAAAACACAAAAACTAAATATTTCTGGTGTTGGAAGTTATATTGCTGATGAACTTGTAAGTAATGATTGCCAGATAAATATTAGTGGTGCAGGTAAAGCTGTTGTAAATGTTATCCAGACTCTGGATATAAAGCTTAGTGGCCTTGGAAAGGTGGAATATTTTGGCAATCCTACAGTAATACAAAATATTTTAGGTGCGGGTGGTTCTATCAAAAGAATCGATTAATTCTATGATTAATTCTATATATAAATATTAATTCCATATATACAAAAAAACAAACAATGAAAGGAAAAAAAATGGAAGAACTAAAAAAAGAAGAAATTGAACAAGGAAAGAAAATAGTTGAAGGGCCTACAATTTATTTCTGGGTATTGGCAGTTCTTATAGGCATTGGCTTATTTTCTCTAAATTTTGGTAATTTTATGAGAAATATTCACATTGGACCTTTAGAAATTGGACTTCCCTCACCAAATTCTTCTTTTCTGCTTTTAGGTTTATATGTTGCTGCTCTTGTTGGCTTATATATCAGAAAGGCTTGGGCAGTACCTGTAGGTAGAGCTGGCCTTGTGGTATCAATGATAATATTTTTCCCAGTAGGTACAATTTTTGGCGCAATATTATGGAAAAGATTCAATGACCCATTGGCAAAAAAATATTTAAACTATGAAGTAAGCAATGAATATAATAAGATAGGCAATAAAGAGGAATAAAAAGAAAATATTTAAAGCAGTAAATAATAATCTTTAACCTTAACAATATTAATAACAAAAATAATAGTTATTATAAATTTTATAAATTTTAAGGCAGTAGTTGCAGGTTTTATAAATTAGGATTATTATTTACTGCTTTTATAATTTCATCTATATTTTTAGAATTATCAATAATTTCAAATAAAGTTTTTACTTTTAATTGGATTTTGTCTCTTACCTCTCTATAAAAGTTTAAAGACATACCAACAGGGTCATCTAAACCCCAATCTTGTCTAAGCTTTGAAGGAAGATAAGGACAATCAACATTACAACCCATTGTAAAAACTAAATCAACTATTGGCGGTATTTCTTCTAAGTTTTTTGAATACTGCCTGCTAATATCAATTCCTATTTCTTTCATTACTTTTACTGCTTGTGGCATAACAATTCCTGCAGGATTTGTTCCAGCACTATATATTTCTATTTGCCAATTTTTTAAATTTTTAGTTTCATTAGGGTTGTTTTTTAAATTTTCATAATAATATCTGGCAAAACCTTCTGCCATTTGGCTTCTACAGGAATTGCCAACACAAATAAAGGCAATTAATAATTTCATAATGAATATAATGATACTAAATAATTTATAAAAAAGTAATAATTGAGTAGTAATTAATTAAGTTAATTAAAAATTATACTTTTTTTATTTTAATATTATTTATAAAATAAGCTAATGGAAAAAATAAGTATAATTACAGATAGCTCTTCAGACATATCATCAGAAATTGCAAAAAAATATTTTAATGAAGTTTACATCTAAATCTAATAAAAATTTATTAAATTTAATTAAAATTAAAAATGTATAAAAATATTAAAGATGTATATATTTTAGCAATAGACCAGGGTACTACTGGAACAAGAGTAGTAATATTTAATAAAAATACTAGGGTTTTAGCTAGTCATTATATTGAAATAAAACAGCATTTCCCAAAGCCTGGTTGGGTTGAGCATGATCCAATTGAAATTATAAATTCAATATATTTTTGCATAGGCAAAGCTTTAGAAAAAGGTAAAATTTTTCTTGATTATATTTCTGCAATAGGAATTACAAATCAAAGGGAAACTACTATTTTATGGGATAAATCTTCAGGCAAACCTTTATATAATGCTATTGTATGGCAATGCAGAAGAACTGCAGATTATTGCAAAGACTTAAAAAATCAGGGTTTTGAAAATATAATTAAGAAAAAAACAGGGCTTTTTTTAGATGCTTATTTTTCTGCTTCTAAGATAAACTGGATTGCTGAAAATGTTAATAAAGTTAAGGAAAAAATTAAAAAAAATCAAGTATGTTTTGGTACAGTCGATTCTTGGATAATATGGAACCTATCAGATGGTAATTACCATGTAACAGATTATTCTAATGCCTCAAGAACTATGCTTTTTAATATCTTTACGCTTAAGTGGGATGAAGAACTTTGTAAAATTTTTAATGTAGAAAAAACTATTCTTCCTATGGTTTTACCAACGAGTGGTGAATTTGCATTTGTTGATATTAAAAGTTTAGGAGAAAAAATAAAAAGTGCTATGAAATTTTATTCAGAGAAATTTCAGTTAGAGAATCTTTGTTCTAGAAACCATTCATCTAATAAATTTTATTTAGAAGATTATTTAGAAGAAAAAATATTTAATAATGGTTTAAAAAATAATTTAGTAGTTAAAAAAAGAATTCCAATATGTGGTGTTGCAGGAGATCAGCAGGCAGCATTATTTGGTCATAGTTGTTTTAGTTTTGGGGAATTAAAAAATACTTATGGTACTGCTCTTGCACTTGTGGCAAACACTGGCAGTGAAATAGTGATTTCAAAAAACGGTTTAACTACTGATTTATTATGGCAAATAAATGGCAGAACTTATTATGGGTTGGAAGGCTTGGTATTTAATGGAGGGACTGTGATTCAATGGCTGAGAGACGGATTAAAAATAATAAAATCTGCTGAAGAGGTTAATTTTTACGCAGAAAATGTTAAAAATACTGAGAATGTTTATATAGTGCCGGCTTTTACCGGACTTGGTGCACCTTACTGGGATATGTATGCAAGGGGTATTATTATTGGAATTACAAGAGGAACAAGTATAGAACATATTTGTAGAGCAGCTCTTGAATCAATTGCTTATCAAACAAAAGATATAATTTATTCAATTATTTCAGATTTACAAAATAATAAAAATAAGGATATATCTATTAAAAAGCTTAAGGTAGATGGAGGTGTAACGCAAAGTGACTTTTTGATGCAGTTTCAGGCGGATATTTTAGGTATCCCTGTTGAAAAGCCAAAAACCTTAGAAATGACAGCTCTTGGTGTTTGTTTTTTTGCTGGCTTAGG
>JACVJA010000089.1 GCA_015661035.1 Candidatus Calidifonticultor daggyaiensis
AGCAGGATTTTGTATGCATTTTATTGGCTGCATTAAGAATACTTGACCAATACAACCTTCTTCACAACCTATACATTTTCTTATGTCATCAATTTTACCTTTCTTTGCTTTATTTACAGTTTCAGGGTCACACAATAATTGTCTAGCCATACCAATTAAATCAGCAGTTCCATTTTGAAGAATTTGCTCTGCTTGGACTGGATCATTAATTCTTCCAAAGGCAACTACAGGTATATTAACTTCTCTTTTTAAAGCTGCAGACATATACTCAGCAAATCCTAAGGGGATACTCATTGGAGGTATTTGCATTATAAATGTATTCCAAGTACCAGCATCACAGCTTATATAGTCTACCAAACCGTTTTCAGCCATGTATTTACCTATCATAACACCAGTTTCAATCCCATAGCCATCATCTTCAAACTCATCCATTGAGAGTCTTACACCTATAACCATTTCATTGGTTATTTCTTCCCTTATTGCAGAAAAAACTTCATGAATAATTCTCATTTTTCCTTCAAAAGTAACGCCATATTCATCAGTTCTTCTATTATAATAAGGGGAAACAAAAATTCTTAACAAACCATCATGAGCAACTTTTACTTCTACTCCATCAAATCCACTCTTTACAATTGTAGAAGTTGCCTTTCTAAATTCTTTTATTACTTCTTTAATTTCATCTTTATGTATGGCTGTGGTATAAGAACTTGTACTTTTTTCAATTACTTGGGAAGGGGCATAACAGTTTCCCCGAGGCTGTTCTACTTTTGTTGCACCAGCATGAGAAAGCTGTGCAATAATTTTGGCACCATATTTATGACAATTCTTAACAGTTTTTGTAAAATTAGGAATACATCTCTCATCTGATGCATTTATAAAAGTTCTAGACATTTGCCCAGTTGGAGAAACTGCATAATTACCTGTAACAATTAAACCAACACCACCTTTTGCTCTTTCAGTATAATAATAAATTTCTGCTTCGCTTGGTAAGCTTGTAACTTCTGCAAATGCAGTCCAATGTGGTAAAAACACTACACGATTTCTTAATTTAAGATTTTTAATGTGGAATTCAGAAAAAAGTTTTTCATACTTTATTGTCGTCGGTTGCATAAGTTTAAAATATTCCTTTACTTAAATTTATATTAATAAGAATAATTAGATATATAAAAATTTTACTTTAAATAATTTTAATTATGTTATAAATATCAAATAATATTATTAACAATTGAAATTATATAACTATTGTTATAAATGTCAAGTTCTATTTAAAATTATTTTTTTAAGATTTTAGCAACTTGGATTATAAATTCAGTTAATAAAATAGTAATAAGAATAATTCTACCCTTTTAAAATACTTTATTTTATTTATATTTAAAGAATTCAAAGAGTTTAACTAAGATAAAAGCAAGATAAAATCTATAATAAATTGATAAGCCACCTGTTAACTACAGATATAAAAAATTAATAAATGAAAGTAACTTAATTTAATAATTATTTAATATTTATTTTAAAATTTTTTAACAAATAAACCTCTTTTTTTTGATAACCTTTTATTAACCGTGGCCACATTTTAATAGCTTTCAAATTTTGCTTAATTAATTAAAAAGAACTATATAAAAGTTTTAATTTTTTAATAAAAAAGCATAAAGATGAAGGTAAAAATAATCAATATCAATAAAAAATTATTAGAGAGGAGACCTAATAATGAACAAAATAAAAAGCCTCATGCACACTAAACTTATTACACTACCAATAATAAAGTTAATTGCTTTAATTACTTCTGTAGTTCTAATATTTACTGCTTTTATAGTTAGCAGCTGCACAACTAATACAACTGGAAAAACTAAAGAAATTAATGTTTATACAGCTATTGAAGAGGAACATCTTGAACCTTACCTTTCATCTTTTAAAGCACAATATCCTGACATTACCGTTAATATAACAAGGGATTCTACTGGTATAATAACTGCTAAACTTCTTGCTGAAAAAGATAACCCTCAGGCCGACGTAATCTGGGGACTTGCAGCTACAAGCCTTCTTGTAATGGATCAGCAGGGTATGCTAGAAGGATACAACCCTAAAGGAATTGAGAATATATATCCTGAATTTAAAGATTCAAAAAATAACCCCGTTCACTGGGTAGGAATAGATGCATGGATGACTGCTTTTACAGTAAATACAGTAGAAACCCAGGCAAAAGGCATAGACATTCCTAAAAGCTATAATGATTTAATTAAACCCGAATACAAGGGCTTTGTAGTAATGCCAAACCCAGCTTCCTCGGGTACAGGATTTTTAACCGTATCTGCAATATTACAGCTAAAAGGTGAGCAAGCAGGATGGGAATACCTTGATAAGCTTCATGAGAATATAGCAATCTATACTCATAGCGGTTCAAAACCTGCAAAAATGGCAGGAGCAGGTGAGTATCCCATTGGAATATCTTTTGGGTATAAGGGCTTGCTTGTAAAATCCGAAGGTGCACCTGTTGAAGTTATATTTCCTTTGGAGGGCTCTGGATGGGATCTTGAAGCAAATGCTCTTATAAAAAAAGATAAAATAAAAAAAGAAGCCAAACTTTTCCTTGACTGGGCAATCAGTGATACTCCAATGAAGGAGTATAATAAAAATTATGCAATTATATGTTCAAAAAGCGTCAAAGCCACAGTACCAGAAGGTTTTCCTTCAGAACCTATAAAACAACTGATTAAAAACGATTTTAATTGGGCAGCTGCAAATAGAGAAAATATATTAAAAGAATGGTCCTCAAGATACGATTCTAAGAGCGAACCAAAATCCTAATTATAATTTATTTTTTATATTTTAATTTTTTGCTCCTGTCTTCATAAGAAGGCAGGAGCATAGCTTTAAAAAGAGATTTTTATTTCATTAATCTTATTAAATATTTTAATAAAATATTTAAAATCAATAGGAGAATAATAATGGCCTACCTTAAGATTCAAAACATTACAAAAAAATTTGGCGGTTTTACTGCATTAAACAACGTAAGTTTTGAGTTAGAGAAAGGAGAATTTCTATGTCTACTTGGGCCCAGCGGATGTGGCAAAACTACCCTTTTAAGAATTATTGCAGGCCTAGAAGAACCTGATAGTGGAAATATTTTTTTAAATGGTAAGGATATAACCAATCTACATCCATCAAGTAGAAATTTTGGAATAGTTTTTCAGTCATATGCCCTTTTTCCTAATATGACAGCTTATGAAAATTTAGCTTTTGCCCTAAAAAACAAAAAAAACAGTAAAGGTGATATAAAAAAAAGAATTGAAAATCTTCTTAATCTTGTTAATCTTACCCCTGTCAAGCATAAATATCCTTCACAGCTTTCTGGAGGAGAGCAACAAAGAGTAGCTTTAGCAAGAGCGCTTGCACTCAACCCAGATTTTCTTTTACTAGATGAACCACTTTCAGCGCTTGATGCCAAAGTCCGAAATAGATTAAGAATAGAGATTAGGGAAACACAAGAAAAACTTAATATCACGACAATAATGGTTACTCATGACCAGGAGGAAGCTTTGACAATAGCTGACAGAATTGTCGTAATGAATGAAGGAAGAATTATGCAAATAGATACACCTCAAGCAGTTTATGAGTTCCCAGCAAATCCATTTGTTGCAGATTTTATTGGAGAAATTAATTTTATTGAAAAAAATTCTATAATAAACGCAATACGGCCTGAAAATATTCATATAGGCCAAAATGGTGGTATTGAAGCTACTTTAAGGCATAAAGAATTTAGAGGTGCTTTTTATAGACTAACACTCTCTCTTAAAGAAAACAACCAACTAATAAAAGTAGATATCCCATCCAGTAGGAAAATAATTTTACCAGAAAATGGAGAAAAATTATTTATAGAATTTCCAATTGAAAAACTCATTAATTATAAAAGCGAAGAAACCTCCAATATAAAAAAGTTCAGTTTGTAAATTTTTGGAAAATTATTAAATCAAAACCATTTAAAATGAAATTTTTCAATTTTAAAAGAAAAAAATTTGCTAAGGACAGCCCTATACAGAAAACGCTTATAATTATTTTTTTATTATTTCTTTTCATAAGCATATTACTTCCGCTTAACAGCTTGTTTATAAAAGCTTTTCACGATAAAGAAGGTTATTTCGTTGGACTTGGGAATTTTAAACATTATTTTTCCAATCCTAGCCTTTTTCAAAGCTTAAAAAATACCATTTTTATTTCTACCGCAACTACCTTAATAGCTGTTTTTCTTGCTTTTATTTACTCTTACTCACTTTCTAGAATAAATATTAGGTGGAAGACTTTTTTTAAATATATTGCGTTAGTTCCACTTTTTGCTCCAACTATGCTACATGGTATATCTCTTGTATACCTTTTTGGCAATAAAGGTATATTTACAACTCTTGGATTAAATATAGACCTATATGGAGCAGTTGGGATTATAATATCTGAAATAATATACACTTTTCCGCAAGCTTATTTAATATTATTAGTTGCTCTTGAAATGACTGATTACCGCTTGTATGAAGCCGCACAAACCCTTGGTGCAGGTAGAATAAAACAGTTTTTTAGAGTGACATTGCCTAGTGTAAAATATGGCCTAATTAGTGCTGTATTTGTATGTTTTACTTTAAGCTTTACTGATTTTGGAGCACCTAAAGTTGTTGGCGGAGATTTTAATGTTCTTGCAACTGATATATATAAACAAATAGTGGGACAACAAAACTTTTCAATGGGTGCAGTCGTAGGAATAATACTTTTAGTTCCAGCTATTGCCAGTTTTATTGTAGATAGGATTACAACAAAGAAACAAAGTACATTTTTATCCTCAAAATCAGTTCCTTATCAACTAAAAACTAAACCTGCTGATAGTTTTTTTTTCATATTTTGTATCATAATAAGCCTTGCTATTATTATTTTTTTACTTGTAGCCATTTTTGCTTCACTTGTAAAAATTTGGCCATATAATTTGCATCTTACATTTTCACATTATAATTTTAAAACAGTTTCTAGTTCCGGAATAAAACCGTACATAAACAGCATAATAATATCTTCTATTAGTGCTGCAATAGGTACAATATTAATTTTTATCAGTGCATATCTTATTGAAAAATCAAAAACGTTTAAAGTTGCTAGACAAATTACATACTTATTTTCAATAATTCCACTAGCTTTGCCTGGCCTTGTAATAGGCATTTCATATATTTTGTTCTTCAATAAAACTAGCTTTAACATTTTTGGCATAAACGTTCCAAACATATTTAATTTCCTTTATGGTACAGCGGCTATAATTATTCTTGCAAATATCATACATTTTTATTCAGTTCCATTTTTAACCTCAAATACAGCCCTTAAAAAAATAGATTGTGAATTTGAAAATGTATCTTACACAATGTCAGTACCTGTTTATAAAACTTTTTTTAAAGTAACTATGCCTCTTTCAATAACTGCAATAATGGAAAATTTTATGTATTTATTTGTGAATAGTATGACAACAGTTTCAGCTGTAATTTTCTTATACACATCAAAGCTTAAACTTGCTTCAGTTGCAGTCATTCATATGGAAGAAGGAGGCTCAATTGCATCTGCGGCTGCAATGGCTGTACTTATAGTACTTACTAATATAATCATAAGAATATTTTACGAAATAATTTTAAGAAAAATAAGGAGGAAAACAGATGCATGGCAAAAAAGATAGAGAAAATAATTTACATGTTAATGCAATAATTTTTGACTGGAGTGGTACAACTGTTGATTACGGCTGTATAGCACCAGCTATAACATTTAAAAAAATATTCAATAAATATGGAATTGAAATCAGTATGAAGAATATTCGAAAGTTCATGGGGCTGCCAAAAATGGTACATTTAAAAAAATTACTTGAACTTAATGATGTTTCTGAGCAGTGGCAAAAAAAATATGGCAGTAAACCAGATTTAGCTACTCTTGAAAGACTATACAATGATTTTACTCCTGAGCTTCTTACAGTATTAAGTAAATACTCAAAACCTGTTAATGGACTAGTAAACCTTGTAAATAACTTAAAATATAGTGGAATAAAAATTGGATCTACTACTGGATACACAAAAGAAATGATGAAAATTGTATTGAGTGAAGCTCAAAAATATTCTTATATTCCAGACTGTGTAGTGACTCCAGAAGAAGCCGGTGGTGGCAGACCATTGCCATGGATGTGTTACTTAAATTTAATTAAACTAAAAGTATATCCAACACAAACTGTTATAAAAGTTGGTGATACAATAAGCGATATAAAAGAAGGCCTCAATGCCGGAATGTGGAGTGTTGGAGTTATTAAAGGAAGTAATGAACTTGGACTTAACCAAGAGGAAATTAACAATTATGACAAAAAGAAACTTGCAACTATGGTTAAAGAAGTAAGAAAAAGATTTATTTTAAATGGTGCTCATTTTGTAATAGAAGAAATTTCTGAACTAGAAGAAATAATTCCAATCATTAATAAAAAAATTTATAAATAAAGGAGGTTTAAGACAA
>JACVJA010000090.1 GCA_015661035.1 Candidatus Calidifonticultor daggyaiensis
AGACCTTTTTGGAAATAATTTTAAACTGATTTAAAAATTAGCTTTTTATAAATTTATAATTTTTTTATTAATTTAAAATTTTTATTACCACAAAATTTTTGCTTTATTAATGCAATAATAAAATTATTAAAAATAAAATGGAAAAAAGGTTTTTAGAAAAGAATGACAATTCAAATGCAGCTTCCTCAGAAGTAGGTACAATACTTCCTGAAAAATTCACGAAAAAACAGTTTGTAAAGAATATTAAAGCAGGATTAAATATATCTTCGATATTTTTGTTAATTAAGAAGCAGATAAAAAGGAAAAAAAGTGGTGAAAATTATTGGATAATAACGTTACAGGATAAGAGCGGAAGTATTGACGGCTTTATTTGGTCAGATGTTTGTAATGAGCTTTCAATCTTAAGGGAAAACAATTTAAATGAAGGTGATTTTGTGCTAATTAATGCTGAAGCATCTGAATATAACGGTTTAATTCAATTAAAAATTAATTATATTGAAAAAGTTAGAAAGGAGGATGAAAAATATATATCAATAAGAGATTTTATAAGAACATCTGCTTTTGACACCAATTTAATGCTGTCGCAACTTAAAAATTATATTAAAAAAGTTGAAAATAAATATTTAAAAAGGCTTTTAGAAGTTTTTTTTAAAGATGATGAATTTGTTAAAGAATTTTGTTTATCATCAGCTGCAGTGCAATATCATCATGCATATATAGGTGGACTATTAGAACATACACTTTCTACAACAAAACTTTGTGATTTTATAGCTGAAAATTACAAATATATGAATTCAATTAAAAAGGGTTTTACGAATATTAATGATTTTAAAGATTTGGTTTTAACTGGAGCAATACTTCATGATATGGGTAAAATTCATGAATATAAAAGTGAAAAAAATGGAGCTTTTTTTAAAATTACAGATGAAGGAAAACTGCTGGGCCATATAACTATTGGATATGGTATGGTCTTAACAGAGATAAATTTAATAAAAAGATTTCCTGCACAGCTAAAAGATAGACTATTACACATAATATTAAGCCATCATGGGCATAAAGAATATGGTTCACCAAAGCGGCCTAAAACTCTTGAGGCTTTTATTGTTTATCACGCTGATCATCTTGATGCTGATATAGGTGGATTTAATTTTATACTTGAAAATAAGGCGGAAAATATTGACTGGTCTGAATATTTAAAAAATTTTGACAGGTCAATTTTTTTGAAAGAGCTAAGTTTTGATTTTTCTGAAGATTATCGTGAAGCCGATGCTGAAGGAAAAATAAAAATAAATAATGCTTCTGATGATGAAAATAATTTTCCAAAACTTTTTAAATAATGCTTTAATAACAAGTTGCCTTATTTATTAAACTAATTAGCTTTAAAATTAAGGGTTAAAATTTAGCTTTATTTAGTAAAAGGCTTGCCTTACCACAGATTTTATTGATTAAATCAGGTAAAGTTGAAGCAAATGGTGAATAAGAAAGATCTAACTGGTAGATATTATCAACAGTTAACCCGGCTAAAACTGCAGTAGAAAAAACATCAATTCTTTTAGAAACCCCTTGGCTGCCAATCATTTGAGCGCCTAAAATTTTTCTTGTTTTTTTATCAACAACTATACTTACATTAACTTTAACTGCACCACCAAGAGCTTTTACATGAGAAAGATATTGGTCGGTAATTTTGACGGCATCAAATTTATATTCTAAAGCAGTATTAAGAGAAAGCCCTGTTCGTGCTATTTCTAAATCAAATATTTTATCTATTTTTGTATTTAAAGAGCCTTGGAAAACCTCCTTTTGTCCAGCAGCATTTGCCCCAGCAATTCTTCCCATCTTTAAAGCATTTTGTGCAGTCGGTATATATTCATAAGAGTTAGTAATTATATTTTTTACCATACAGCAATCCCCTGCAGCGAATATACTTGGTTGTGTAGTTTGGCAAGTTGAAGATGTTTTAATTGCGCCATTTTTTGCAATATCAATAGAAGAGTTTTTTAAAAACTCAGTATTTGGTTTTATCCCTGTACAAATAATAAAAATATCTGAATCCAGCTCAATTAGCTCAGCGGGCTTTAATGAGTGTTCTAATAATGCAGAATAAGCAAAGTTATTGGCTTTATTGCAATTGAATTTTTTTAGTTTATAATTTGTAAAAATTTTTTGATTATTTTTTAAAACTTGATTAGTTAAAATTTCAATAATTTCATCTTCATAATCAGAGTAAATTTTTGGCTTAGCCTCAACAATATTTACTTTTATTCCTAATTTATAAAAGGCATCTGCTAGCAAAAGTCCAATGTAGCCTCCACCAATAATGGCAGCTGATTGCGGAGTGTTTGATTTTAAAAAATTTTTTAGATTTAAAGCATCATAAACATTTCTAAAATAAAAAACATTTTTTGAATTTATACCTTCAGTATCTTCTAATTTTATTGGTGAAGCACCACTACATATTATCAATTTATCGAAACTAAAATTTAAAAAGTTAGTACTTTTATTATTTTGAATATTATCTTTTGAATTATTATTTTGCCGGCAGTTATTGTTTACTAAAACTGCTAATTGTTTTTTTGAGCAATCAATACCTACTACTTTATGGTTTAATAATATTTTTATATTTTTATTTTTTTCAAAGTAGTCTTTTGAATAAACTAAAAGGTCTTGGATATTTTCAACAATACCAGAGATAAAATAGGGCAGACCGCAAGAGCCATAACTAATATACTCGCCGGCTTCTAAAACAGTAATTTGAGCATCATGTCTTATTCTTCTTATCTGATTTGCTGCAGCAAGACCTGCTGTATTTGCTCCGATTACAATGAAATTTTTGTTTAAATTTGAATAGTCAAACATATTTTATTTTTTATTTTACATTTTTTCTACCAAAAAATAAACTGCCAATAAAAGAATACTTTAAGTCAATTGCGCCTTGTGGACACATTTCACTACAGCAGTAGCATCTGATACACTTCTTATAATCAAACTTTAATTTATCTTCTCGACTTTCATTTACATCTATTGCTTTTTGAGGGCATATTTTAATGCAAATCTGACACATGTTGCATTTTTGCTCGTTTTGGTATGGCGATAAAGATAAGGAATTTCTCATAAATGGGAGTAAATAATTATTTAAAAATGGGTTGTTTGTGATATTATTTACTATTGATTCTTTAGGTAAAATGTAATCTTTTATTAAATAATTATCAATATTTATTAATTTGCCATTTTCATCAAAAATTTCGATTTTATCAAAGTTTGAACCTTCTAAATTTCTTTTTAATGCGCATATTAATACTGGTGGAATAGTATTTATTTGATTTTTTCTTTTGTTTTTATCTAGTGAATTTTTAATTTTGTTGATATTTCCATTATTATTTAGTTGCTCATCATCTTCATTAATTTTATTTAGCAAATTTTTCTTAACTGGATAGCCCATAATATAAGATACAACATTATCTAAAGCTACTCCATTATTACTTGCAATAATTAACCCAATTTTGCGATGTTTTCCGCTAGAACCAGGACCCTCTCCTTCAAGTCCAATTATTCCATCCATTATATTTAAAACTGGTTTTGCATATAAGTAAATATCCAAATTCATATTACAGAATTTCTCAATATTTAAAAACTTAGTATGAAGAAGTGTTTTTGTTTTGCCATGAATTAAGCCATACATATTTTTAACTGCACCTGTTATTTTTGTTAAACTATGAGTTTTAAATTTAGGGATGTTAATTATTAGGTCAGCCTCGAGTGCAGGCTTAATTAAATGAAATTGTTTTAACTGAAATCCTTCTTTATATGAAACTGTCATTATTTCTTCATCATAACTTAAGCTTACATTTTCTAATTGTGCTAAATACGAAAAGCCGCATTTATTATAAAGCTTTTCTAAATCTTTTTTTGTGTGGGAGATTGATACTCCTGGGCTATCAGCAATAACTATTTTTATATTAGATTTAACACTACAATTAAAATAATCATTTAGCACATTTATAATGCTTTCTATAAATTTTGGATGAGTTGTTATTGCTTTTTCTGGTGGATTTGCAGATAAAAGATTTGGTTTTAATAATATTGTTAAATTTTTATTTTTTTTAAAATTATTACTATTATTTTTAATGTTATTTATATTACATTCATTAATCTTTTCATGAGGAATTAGATTTTTTAAACCACCTAAATCATTTATACAATCTCTTATTAAGGTCGTCATTAAGCTTACGTCATAAGCGCTGCACTTTCTAATAGAAACTTTTGCTTTATTTTGATTCACAATAATTTAATAGCTATAAAAATATTTAACTATAAATATATTAAAAATGGTGATGAATTACAATTATACAAATAGAATTTTACAGTAAAATTGTTGTTTATTAATTACTATTTAAGTTATTTTTATTTTAATTATTTTAATTATTTTAATTATTTTAATTATTTTGATTATCCAAATAGTTCCCTTATTTTGTTTGAGGTAATCTGGTCATATGATTTTATAATTAAATCTGGACAAGCTGTTTTTAGCTCTTCTTGTTGGTATGAAATTTGAATTGCGATACAATACGCACCCGAATTTTTTGCAGCAGTTATTGCAACTATAGAGTCTTCAAAAATAACGCACTCATTTGGTTTAACACCAAGAATTTGGGCCCCTTTTAAATAGATTTCGGGGTGTGGCTTTACATTTTTTATATGATTTCTTGCAAGCTTTAAGTCAAAATATTTATGAAAATTTAGTTTATTAAAAATTATTTCGACTTCTCTTATTCTGCTATTTGTTGCAAGGGCAATTTTAAAATGTTTCTTTACGTCTTCTAAAATATTATATACACCATTAACAGGAGCTACTTCTTTTTTTAAGTGCCTTACATATTTTTCCTTAACAGCGTCTTTAATTTTTTGACTATATTGTAATCCTCTGCTTTCAAGAATTTTTCTAATGGATTCTTTCCAAATAAGCCCGTACAAAGCTTTTTCTTCTTCTTGAGTTAAAAAAATATTTTTTTTAGCAAAGTATTCTTTTGTTACCTTCCACACTATTTTTTCACTATCTGCAATTGTTCCATCCATATCAAAAAAAACAGCCTTAATCATAAAAAACTCCTTTAACATTTTAATTATTAGTTAATTTAAAAATTTTAATATTTTACATCGTAGTTATAATTGATTTTAATAATTTTTTTTATTTTTTTAAAAATAAGCATTTTATTGATAAAAAAGTGTAACTTTTAAATATTTCAGATTATTTTAAATTATAATATAAATTATTTTAAATTAATTTTTCAAAAAAATATAATATTTTACTTTTTTATTTTTTTTATATAAAATATTAATAATAATATAAAGAAATAATTAAAGTTATTATTATAAATTATTATAGAATTATAATACTTTTTTTATAAAAAAATTTCTTTTCAAACTTAAATATTATTTTAAAAAATGAGATTTAATGTTATTAAACCTTACTTAAGGCTTCCTCGCAATATCTATATCTTATTTTTAGCAAATATAATTAACTCTGCAGGAAGCTTTGTGTATCCCTTTTTAGCAATGTTCTTAACAATAAAATTAGGTTATAGCGAATTCTTTGCAGGGATAATTCTAACAATTATTATTATTGCTGAGGGTGTTGGAAAACTTATTGGCGGGAAGCTTTCTGATTTAATTGGGAGAAAAATTATAATAATATCATTAAGTATTATTGGAGCAGTTTTTTATATAGTAATTTCATTTTTAAAAAATATATTAATAATGCCATATTTAATAATTATTGCGGGTTTATTAAAATCCGGAGCACTTCCTGCAGTTAATGCTTTAGTCATGGATTCAACGAATAAAAATAACAGAAGTGATGCATTTTCATTAATGTATTTGGCGCAGAATTTAGGTTTTGCAATTGGCCCTTTAACTGCAGGTTTTTTATTTTTAAATTATATTAATTTAATATTCTTAATTGATGGTTTGACAACTATTGCAGCTGTTATTCCTATAATATTTTTTGTAAAAGAAAGCTTAAACATAAAAAAAGGTTTACATTTTTCGAATCAAAATTTAATTAGAGATTCTAATTTACAGTCTGTTGAAAATGGTGATTTTAATAGTTTTAAAAATTCCTCAGATTATTCAAATTACTCCAAAAAGCCTAAAGCAGTTAAAAAGCAACGTAAAATAAATGCAGTAAAAATATTTTTTAAAAGGCCAATACTTTATGGTTTTGCTTTAATATCAATAATTTTTTCATTTGTTTATGTCCAGTCAACTTTTAGTCTTCCTATTTATTTAGATGAACTTTTTACAAATTCAGGA
>JACVJA010000091.1 GCA_015661035.1 Candidatus Calidifonticultor daggyaiensis
AAATCTATCTCTTTTGAATCTTTAAAATAAACCTTTTTTTTACACTTAATAAAATTACCATCATTTCCAGAAAGACCAACTGCAACTTTTCCGTGTTTATTTAAAAAAGATACAATTTTTGTATTTATACTTCCAATTAAAACCATTTTTACTATTTCAATTGAATTTTTATCAGTAACCCTTAAACCATCTACAAACTCCACTTTAACATTTTTTTCATTCATAAATTGTGTTATTTGTTTTCCTCCGCCATGAATTAAAATTACCTTAATTCCAACATATTTCATTAATATTATGTCGTCTAAAACACTTTGCATGATGGCATCATTTTCCATCATGCTGCCGCCAATTTTTATTACAACAATCTTATCAAAATATTCTTTTATATAAGGTAATGCCTCAAGCAAAACATTTGCCTTATTTAAATAAATATTTTCTATTTCATTTCCATTTTCATAAAACTCTATGCCTTTTTTTTGTTTTGTTTCCATTTTTCCCTGTTTCTTAAAATCTATTAGAAAAGATTAACCTCGTTAAAAAATAATTTATAAATTTTAAAATATTTTATATTATTAACCCTTCATGTTCAGTTAATCCTAAAGCAATATTCATATTTTGAACAGCTTGACCTGATGCACCTTTTAACAAATTATCAATTACACTAAAAATTTTTAAAATATTTGTTCTTATATCAAAAGAATATCCTATATAACAATAATTTGTATTTACAACATCCTTTATTTGAGGAATTTCCTCTCCTAAAAACCTCACAAAATTAGAATTTTTATAAAAACTTTTAAATTGTAAGTCAATATAATTTTTTAGCTCTAAAACATTTTTGTCAGTATTTAAATATTCTTCTGATGTTGTAATTGTTTTTTTTGCCTCTACTGCTTCTAAAAATTTAATTTTGCAATAAATTGTACTAAATATACCCCTATTAATTGGCAATAAATGAGGTGTAAAGCTTACTTTATAACTCTTACCGCTAATTCTTTTAATTTCCTGCTCAATTTCACCAATATGTCTGTGCATTAAGGGACTATATGCTAAAAAGTTTTCATTTACACTGCAAAAAAGATACATCTCTTTTAATTTTTTACCTGCCCCTGAGACTCCCGATTTAGCATCAATATTAATATCAATAATCTCAAAAAGTTTATTTTCTTTAATTATTGGTGCTAAAGCTAGTATAACAGATGTTGGATAGCAGCCTGGGTTTGAAATTTTTTTTGATCCTTTTATATCTTTAAAATAAAGCTCTGGAATTCCATAAACAAAATCTTTTAAAGAATCTTTTAAAATATGGTCATTTTGATACCAATATTTATAGTCTTTATAGTCTTTTAATCTAAAATCTGATCCAATATCAATTATAAGCCCTGAATAATCTAATAAATAATTTTTTATGAAATTCATAGATTCAAAGGGTGGCAGACACAAAAAAACAACATTGCTTTTAAGCAGTATATTAATTGGAAAAGATTTACTTTCAGTTGATAAAAATTTTTGATTGTTTTTAAAATCTAATAAACTTGGAAAAACTTCACTAATTAACTTACTTTCATTTTGATTTGATGTTACAAGAACTATATTTGCAAATTTATGCCTATTTAATATCTTAAGAAGTTCAAAACCTGTATAACCAGCTGCACCAATAACTGCTATTTTTACTAATTTTTTTTGATTTACTAATTTAGTATTAAGTTTATTATCATTAAGCTTATTTTGTTCCATAATATTGCATATTATACATTATCATTAAATAATATGCAACATTTATTATTATTAATTATATTTATTATTTATCCTTATTTATATGCAAAACTTCATTTAAAATACCTATTTCTAGATAAAAAAGTTTTTTAAATTGATAATAATTAAAAGAAATAATTATAAGCAACCATTTAAGAAAATTAACAAAAGCCTTTAAAAGAAAAAATTATAAATTTTTTATTTTATTAAAAAAACATAAAATCTTTCTAAGTTTTCTAATCTTTATTGTTATTTTTAGTTTTACTTTTACTTTTAACTTTACTTTTTTCCATTGATTTTAAAAATTCTTTTAATTTTACATCAACCATATAGTTAATAGAATCTTTTTCAAATGAGCCATCAGGTTTAGTCTTTCCAGCTTTAACACCAGTTAAAATTTCAATTCCCTCATCAACATTTTCTACTGCATAAATTAAAAATTTTTTATTTTTTACAGCCTCAATTACTTCATCCTTAAGCATTAAGTTTTTAACATTGCTTGCAGGTATAATTACTCCTTGATTGCCATTTAAACCAGAAATCTTACAAATTTCAAAAAAGCCTTCTATTTTCTCATTAACCCCACCAATTGCTTGAATCTGCCCTTTCTGGTTTATAGAACCTGTTACAGCAAAATTTTGCTTTATTGGTACGCCAGATAGTGCTGAAAGCAACGCATATAATTCAGCGCTTGATGCACTGTCTCCTTCAACACCGCTATAGCTTTGCTCAAAAACAATTCTTGCAGAAAGAGTTAATGGCTTAGTTCTTGAAAACTTTTCAGTTAAATAACCGCCAAGGATTAATACTCCCTTTGTATGTATTGGGCCACCAAGTTTTGTTTCTCTTTCTATATCAATTATTCCATCTTTGCCTAAACCAATTGATGCAGTTACTCTGGATGGCCTTCCAAAAGAGTAATCACCCAAATCAATTACAGATAAACCATTAACTTGTCCAACTTTTTCACCATCTGTGTCTATAAGTATTGTTCCATCTGAAATTAAATTTTTTATTTTTTCTGCTATTAAACTGGATCTATAAACTTTTTCTTCTAAAGCCTTTAAAACATGACTGGACAGAATATATTTAGAGTTATCATTTTGAGCATAATAATTTGCTTCAAATATCAAGTCAGAAATATCTGAAAACCTGCAAGTTAACTTGTTTTTATTCTCTGCAAGTCTTGATCCGTAATCAATAATTTTTGCGACAGCATCAGCCTCCATATGTTTTAAGTTTTCCTTTTTACAAAAAGTACAAATAAATGAAGCATATTTTTTTATATTTTCAATATTTTTATCCATCTCAATATCAAAATCAGCTTTTATCTTAAATAATTTTTTAAAATCTTCATCTAAAGAATATAAAAGATAATAATAAATAGGATTACCAATTAATACTATTTTTAAATTTAAAGGGATAGGTTCAGGTTTTAAACCTTTTGTAGTTATAAAACCAAGCTTTTCTCCTGCTTCTTCAATAACTATTTTTTTATCCATAATTGCCATTTTTAAACTATCCCAAGAGAAAAAGTTTTTTAGCAGTTCTACAACAGGTAAAACTAAATAACCTCCATTTGCATTATGAAGAGAGCCCCCTCTTATCATTGTAAAATCTGTAGTTAATACTCCAAACTGGGCTTCCTTTTCTATTCTCCCAAATAAATTTTGGTAAGTAGGATTTTTTTCAATAATTACTGGTGCACCCTTTAGACGAGAATTATCAACTATTAAATTGACATCATATTTTTTAAAAGGCACATCTCTCATCCATGGAAAAATTGCTGATGTAGAAGTTTCAGAAGATCCTGAACTTATAAATATTTCAAGGTCTTTTAAAATATCATCTTTAACATTTTCAACAAATTCAATAACTTCACTAATTTTTTTATACTTGTCCTTTATATCATTTATTGACTTCTCTATGGTAAATAAAGCAACATCATGGTTTAATTTTTTTATTTCATCGCTTAAAATTTTTTCTAACTCCCTAACCTGATTCATAGTTAATTTTAATTCTTCATTTATCTTTTCTCTTTTTTGCCTAATTTCTTCAATTTTTTCTGGCGGTAAAGATAAAAACTCTTGGTCGCTTAAAACTTTTCCATCAACTATTGGTACTATAAAAACACCTATTTGAGTTGTTTTTAAAACAAAACCACTTTCTTGCGCTCTTTTATTCAAATCATTTAATAATGCTTCTTTTTTTAATTCTATAGCTTTTATAATTGAATCCCTTTTTTCTGTATAATCTTTGCTCTCAAATGTTTTTGGAAGTAGGATCCTAATAGATGAAATAAAATTCTTAATATCTTCCTGGAATTGTTTACCCATCCCTGCTGGTAATTTAATTGCATTTGGCTGATAAGAATCTTTAAAATTATTAACATAACACCAATCATCTGGTGTTGGTTTTGTTTTTGCAAGCTCTTCAACAAAATCTTTTACAGAGGTTGTTCTGCCCGTGCCAGAATAACCAGAAACATAAATATTAAATCCATTATTTTCTATATTTAAGCCAAATTTTAAAGCTTTTACTGCCCTATCCTGCCCAATTATACCTTCTAATGGCGGTAATTCTTCAGTGGTTTTACAATTTAAATCTTTACTGTTAAAACTTTCTTTAAGCATTTTAAAGGACAATGGTTTTATCATAATTTATCTCCATTCCATCATAGGCAATTATTACATTAACAATATTATCAGCTATTTCTAAAATATTTTTATAAATCTCTTCTTCATTTCCAGAAACAATTTGCTTTCCGCAGTGTGTAATTATTAAATTTTTTATATAATATTTCTTACACCAGTTAATAATAGTTTTAATCATTGCATGCCCAAAAAGATTACCATCTCTTTTTCTTACTAAACTTACATTATAACTAGAACCATCTGCTACCAATAAGTCTACTCCCTTAAAAACCAACTCCTTTGGAGAGACAGTATCTAAAATATCAGGAGCATATATTATTTGACTATTTTCACCCTTAATTTTGTAACAAACCGCTGGGCATCTTAATGAATGAATGACATCATAAGCTGTAATTTCAAAATGACCAATGAAAAAAGGCTTGTCCGGAAAAATTACTTTATAATTTTTTGGTTTATATTTACTATATAATAAAGTATTTTCTGTAAGATAAACTAGGGCTTTTAAATGATCATCTGCTTTAATAGTCCATAAATAATGATCTGGATGTGCATGAGTTATCATTACTGCATCCAATTGATTAACCTTATTATATAAATCCTCGGAGTGCTTTATTCCAATATCTATTAGAATACTTAATTTTTTTTCATTAATAATTAAAGAAGAATGATATTTATGCCTCTTGTTTTCTTCTTCTATTTCACCACGAGTGCCTGCAAAAAATAATTTCATAAATTTATTTTACTTTTTTTTCTGCAAAAATCTACTTTTTTCTTTTTCCCAAATTACTTTATAGGCTTGCTCAACTGAAGCAGCATATTGATCAAGTTCATTGTTTATCTCAAAAAGAAGTCTTTCTGAATTACCATCGGTTGAATGAATATTACATATGCTATATAACTCTCTAGACACTTGTGGATTGTCTATTAGCATACAAGGTAAGTATAAATTTTCATTATATGGCTGTCTTTTTCTAATTTCCTTAAAATATTGACAGTTTAAAGCCTCAGATAATGACATATCTTTAATATTTACTTGAGCAAAATGAGTAAAAATACAAGGCTCAACTTCTCCTTTATGATTAATATGAATATATCTGCTTCCAGCTATACAACCACCCACAAATGGCGCATCACCCCAAAAATCAATAGCAAAAAGAGGTTTTGAAGACCTTAATTGTTGGATTCTTTCTTTTAAAAATAATCTTTGCTGAGGAGTGGGCATTAATGACAAATCAAAATCCCTTCCAACAGGCATATATAAAAAATACCATCCAATTATAGCACCTTTTTCAATCATCAAATTAAAAAAATCATCACTAGTAATATTTTCAATATTATTTCTTGTTACAGTTATAGAATAACCAAAAGGTATTCTTTTTTGTCTTAAAATATCCATTGCAAAAATAACTTTTTTATAAACATTTTGGCCTCTTCTTTGGTCAGTATCCTCTTCTGTCCCTTCAATACTTAATACAGGTAAGACATTTCCTAATATTTCAAGTTTATTAGCAATTTCTTCATTAAATAATGTGCCATTAGTAAATATTAAGAAAAAAACATCACTTTGCTTTTCTAATACATCAAAAATTCCTTCCCAAATAAAAGGCTCCCCACCTAAAAAAGTAAAGAAAGCAACACCCAATTGTTTACCTTCCTCTATTATTCTATTAACAACCTCAGTATCCAAATCATCTTTTTTTGAATAATTATTGGCATAGCAACCATAACATTTTAAATTACATCTCATTGTTGGACTAATTAAAATTACAGTTGGCACAGCATTACCATTTTTACTAGCATCATTTCTTTTTGATTGATTTAAAACTGCGCCATTAATTAATAAATTATTTATTATTTTAT
>JACVJA010000092.1 GCA_015661035.1 Candidatus Calidifonticultor daggyaiensis
TATGTTCAGGAACTGTACGCCAAGTAATTTCATATAAAAGTTTCTCTTCAATAAATACAATATTTCCACCAATAGATATTATTAAGAAATTTAATAAAATTTATTTAGAATTAAAAAAATTTATAGATTTTAATAATAAACAAAATCAAATACTATTACAAATACGTGATACCTTACTCCCTAAGCTTATAACAGGAAAAATCAGGGTAAATCTAGATAATATAAAAGACAATGTTACAGAAAGTTAATTATTATGCCAAACTTAATATCGGAATCTGATGTTGAAAATTACATATTAAAACTTCTTTCTAAATTAGGTTATGAAACTAAATTTGGTCCTGACATATCTCCTGATGGATTTTACAAAGAAAGAAACACTTATGAACAAGTAATACTAACTGAAAGACTATATAATTCTTTAAGAAATATTAATTCAGGTATTAAAGACTCTGAACTTGAAGAAGTATTTAAAAAACTTACAAGGGAGCATTCACAGGATTTAATAGTAAATAATAAAAATTTTCATAAATATTTAACTGATGGCATTGATATAGAAACAAGGGACAGCTCAAACAGAATTATTGGTAAAAAAATATGGCTTGTTGACAAAAATAATCCATATAACAATGACTTTCTTGCAGTAAATCAGTTTTCAGTAATAGAAAAAGACAAAACAAGAAGACTTGATATAGTTATATTTATAAACGGAATACCTCTTGTATTCTTTGAACTTAAAAACCCTTTAGATGAAAATACTGATATAAAATATGCTTATGACCAGCTTCAAACGTATAAAGAAGAATTTTCATCTTTATTTAAATACAATGAAATACTTGCAATAAGTGACGGCTGTCTTGCAAAAGCGGGAACAATTTCTTCTGATTATGAACGTTTTATGCCCTGGAAAAGCTCTGATGGTATAAATTTAATATCTTCTGATTTAGAACAGGTTGAAGCATTGTTAAATGGGATATTTAACAAAAAGACAGTTATAGATTTAATCTTAAATTTTATAGTTTTTGAAGACCAAGATGGCAAATACAATAAAAAACTTGCTGCTTACCATCAATATTTTGCAGTAAATAAAGCTGTAGAAAAAACAGTTGAAGCCTCCGGCACTAATGGTGATAAAAGAAGTGGTGTTATATGGCATACGCAAGGTTCAGGTAAAAGCCTAACAATGGTATTTTATTCATCAAAGCTTGTTTTAACACTTAATAATCCAACAATTGTTTTATTAACTGATAGAAATGATTTGGATGATCAGCTGTTTGGAGTATTTTCAAGATGCTCTGATATTCTAAGGCAAACCCCTGTTCAGGCAGACTCAAGAGAGAAGTTAAAAGAACTTTTATCTGTAGCAAGCGGAGGAATAATATTTACTACAATTCAAAAATTCTTCCCGGAGGCAAAAGGAGCAAAATATCCCCAGCTTTCAGACAGGTCAAATATAATTGTAATAGCTGATGAAGCTCATAGAAGCCAGTATGACTTTATAGATGGCTTTGCACGCCACATAAGAGATGCCCTTCCAAATGCCTCTTTTATAGGATTTACAGGAACTCCACTTGAAAAAGATGATAAAAACACTCCTGAAATTTTTGGAAATTACATTGATATATATGATATAGAGCGTGCAATAGCAGATGGGTCAACAGTAAGTATTTATTATGAAAGCCGCCTTGCAAAATTAAAACTAAATGAAGATGAAATTCCAAAAATTGATGAAAAATTTGAAGAAGTAACAGAAGGTGAAGAAGAGGAAGAAAAAATAAAGTTAAAAAGCAAATGGGCAAGGCTTGAAGCTATAGTAGGTTCAGAAAAAAGAATAAAACAAATTGCAGAAGATATTGTTATGCATTTTGAGCAGAGACAGAAAGCCATAAATTTAAAAGCAATGATAGTTTGTATGTCAAGAAGAATATGTATTGATCTTTATAATGAAATAATAAAATTAAGACCATCATGGCACAGCGATGATATAAGCAGTGGAATCTTAAAAATAATTATGACAGGATCTGCAAAAGACCCTCACTCATGGCAGAAGCATATTTATACAAAAGATAAAAAGAGATTTCTTGCAGATAGATTTAAAGATCCTAAAGACAGCTTTAAAATTGCAATCGTAAGGGATATGTGGCTTACTGGCTTTGACGTACCAAGCCTAGCTACAATGTATATAGATAAGCCTATGAGAGGACATAACCTTATGCAGGCAATAGCAAGGGTAAACAGGGTATACAAAGATAAGCCTGGGGGTTTAATTGTTGATTATATTGGAATTGGATATGACTTAAAAAAAGCCATAACAGATTATACTGCAAGTGGCGGCAAAGGAAGGCCTGTTATTGATAAAGAAGAGGCAGTAGCAGTTTTAAAAGAAAAATATGAAGTGCTAAAAGCAATAATTTACGGGTATGATTATTCTGGAATTTTTAAAGCTGGTTATGACGAAAAGATGAGAATAATTCAGGCAGCTATAGATTTTATTGTTTCAGATGAAGATAGAAAAGAAAGATTCTTAAAATACAGCATTGAACTTACAAAAGCATATGCATTGTCAGTTCCACATCCTGAAGCTTTAAAAATTGCAGATGAAGTTGCTTTTTTTGATGCTGTAAAATCAAGAATAAGAATAATTACAAGACCTCCGCTTGAAAAAAAAGAAGAAATTGACCTTGCTATAAAGCAGATAGTATCTGAAGCCATAACAACACATGAAGTTGTTGATATATTTGCAGCAGCAGGGATAAAAAAACCGGATGTATCAATACTTTCTGATGAGTTTTTATTTGATATTAAAAATCACCAATATAAAAATTTAGCAATAGAGCTTTTAAAAAGGCTTATTAATGATGAAATTAAATTAAGAGCAAGAAAAAATCTTGTTAAATCAAAAGAGTTTTCTGCAATGCTTGAAGAGGCAGTAAAAAAATACCACAATAAAACCATTGAATCTGCTCAGATAATTGAAGAGCTTATAAAACTTGCAAAAGAGATAAGAGAAGCTGATAAAAGAGGGGAAAAGCTAGGGCTTAGCGAAGATGAGCTTGCATTTTATGATGCTCTTGAAACAAATGACAGCGCAGTAAAAATACTTGGCGATAAAGTATTAAAGGAAATTGCAAGAGAGCTTGTTGTAACAATTAGAAATAATTTAACAATTGACTGGAATATTAGAGAAAGTGTAAGGGCTCTTTTAAGGTCACGTGTTAAAAGAATTCTTCGCAAATACAAATATCCTCCAGATAAGCAGGAAAAAGCAACAAATACAGTAATAGAACAGACTGAACTTTTGTGTGATAATTGGAGCAAAAATTAATATTATTTTAATACGAATTTTGGAAGCTTCCACAGATTATCTGACACCGAGGTTTATAACAACGCCTATTACACTACCGTTTATTTACATTTTATAAAATTAAAATAATCTTGATCCACAAATAATCTGTATCCACTAAAGTAATCCTCGATACATTTACTCACGTCCAAATCTATGCCTTCTGCCACCTCTTTGGGGTAAAATCAGTTCTTTAGCAATATCATCAACATCTTCACTACTACATACGGGACAGCTTAAATCATCATTTTTATTTTTTTCAAAATCCCAAAAATTACCACACCTACGGCACCTAAATCTTTTTTGTATAAATTGGAAATCTCCACCTTCTATTCTAATAGCCTTTCCATTTACAATTGCATCAGCTATCTTTAAATGGGCACTTTCAAGCAATCTGGTAAATGTAGGACGTGATATATTCATCATTTTTGCAGCATCTTCATGCTTCATATTTTCATAATCTGCAAGCCTTATTGCTTCATATTCATCAACAGTTAAACTTATAGTACTTAATTGATACATTGGTATTCCTTGAGGTTTAAAATATTGAATTTTAGGAGGATATAAAACATTTCGTTTTTTTCGTGGTTTCATCTTTTTATCAAATTTTTATCAAATTAATTTATATTTTATATTTATTTATCTTTATTAAAAATTTACTGCATTTATATTACTATATAAATCTCTAACTATATAAACCTCCTAATAAAGCATTCAACAAAATATTACTATAATAAATACTAATAATATAACTATAATATATAATAAATAATAGTATAACAAAACCATATCTTCTATTTTTTTATATTGAATAAAAAAATAAAATAAGTTAGCTTAAAAACTATATTTACTCACAATATAATACCTTCTCAATTTTATTCCATAAATTTCGAATTTCTTTTGATGCTGGGCTTTCCAAGTTATCAACTATAAATTTTTTTTCTGCAAGATACCTTGGAACATCTTCATCATATGGAATTCTGTCTAAAACTTCAATGCCCTTAGAAAAACAGAATTTTTCTATTATTGAAGTATTATCTGTATTTATATCAAATTTATTAATACAAACTAGAGACTTTACATTAAAAAAACAAGCAACTTCATATACTTTTTTAAAGTCGTTTATTGCTGTAATTGTTGGTTCAGTAACTATTAGAGCAAAATCAACTCCGTTTAGCGAAGCTATTACCGGGCAACCTATGCCCGGTGCTCCATCTATTATTATTACTTTTTTATTCTTTTTATGAGCAATATCTTCAGAAATATTTCTGATTTTTGTGACAAGAAGACCTGAATTTTCTGCTCCTGGGTTTAATTTTGCGTGTATAAAAGGACAGAAGCTAGTATCTGAGATAAAAAATTTTCCTTGTTCTTCAGGTATAAGTTCAATTGCACCTGTTGGACAAACATAAGCACATACACCACAGCTTTCACATTTTAACTTATCAAATTTAATGCTTACAGCTGAATCACTTATAGCCTCGAACCTGCAAAGCTCTTCACACTTTTCACAGTTAATACAATCACCTGTAAGCGTAGCCTTGGCACCACCAATAAAATTCTCTGTCTTTCTTACTAAAGGGTCTAGTAATATATAAAGATTAGCGGCTTCAACATCACAATCAACCGCAATATGATCGTGCGCAATTTTTATAAAACTAGACGCAATTGTAGTTTTACCTGTTCCGCCTTTACCGCTTGCAACTGAGATTATCAATTTTTTTACCTTTCTATTTAAAATTTTCTTTGGCTTCCATAATGGGATTGCACATCTGGTGTAATTGTTAAAGCTAGTTTCCCGTTTTTTAATTTTTCAATTGCTTCTTTTACAGTTCCTGATACACCTGAGTAAATTTTTATATTTGCAGCAGCTAAAACTCTAAAAGAATTTGGACCAATATTGCCAGATATTACAGCATCTGCTCCTTTTTCAACTACAAATTGAGCTGCCTGAATTCCTGCACCACCCATAGCATTTCTACTCCCATTTTCGAAATATTCAAATGTATCATTTTCTGTATTATATATTATAAAATAAGGACACCTTCCAAACCTTGGGTCTACGCTTGAATCAAGGTTCGTACCTAATGATGATATACAGATTTTCATTTATTTCCTCCCTTCCTATTCATGGTCACATTCACTTTTATCAATCCCATAACCATGTCCTGCACCATGTTTACAACTGCTTTCCCCTCCTTCAAGGGCTCCTAAAAGTAATTTGTCAATTACATCCTGAATTTTTCCATCAACTCCAAGAATTGTATCTATTTTTGCTTCGCTAAATAGTTCTTTTGCTCTTGGACCCATGCCACCTGAAATAATGCAATTAACACCTTTTTCTTTTAGAAATTGCGGCAAAAAACCTGGCTGATGACCAGGATTTTCAATTACCTCTCTACTTATTAATTTTCCGTCTTTTACATCCAGTATTATAAATTCTGGACACCTTCCAAAATGGCTTGACACATATTCTGTATCTGCAGAAATTGCGTATTTCATAATTTACTCCTCTAATTAAATATGCCTAATAAAGGTTTTTTAATATTTATTTTTCTTTTTCTTCTATTTCTTCTTCAAGCTCTTCTAATCTTGCCTGTATATCATCAAGCTGTTGTTTTAGAAACTCTGCCTGTTGTTTTAGTATTTCCTTTTCCTGCTCTGGTACTGCAGTAGGATTTTGATATTTAGCTGCATTAGAAGTAAAAGGATAAACAGGTGGTTCTGATATTCCTCCCCATGCAGGCATACCTATATTATACCTATACCAGCCTGGAAGTCCTGTATAATAGTACCAGTTTCTATAACCTCTGCCTCTACCTCCAGCACACCTCCATGAAACTCTTCCTGATTTAAAATATCTTCCTTCATAAGG
>JACVJA010000093.1 GCA_015661035.1 Candidatus Calidifonticultor daggyaiensis
TAAAAAACCCGATTACAGCGGGGATTATGGTTTAGACAATATACATATAAGTACGCAGGAAAAAATAAATAAAGTTAATTTTAAAAGGGATTTTAACCCAAATTTTTTAAAAAAAGATTTTTCAGATATAGAATTTAAAGAAGAAAGATTAAAATTAGTCAAAGATTTATTTAATTGCCTAGATGAGGAAATAAAATTATATGAAGAAATATTTAAAATAGTTGAAAAAAAGCAGGAACTGCTAGTAAAAAATAAGGAATTAGAGCTTGAACCATTATTGTTGCATTTAAATGAGCTTACCGATAAAGCAAAAGATTTAGATAAAAAAAGAAGTTATATCTTAACTTGCTTAGGCCTCTCTTCAAAAAATTTAACTTGGTTTATTGATATTTCAAAAAAATTACATGCATTAAAAAATAATTATAGAAGGTTTTCTAGTAAGATTTCAAAAGATAGTATTAAAATTGATAATAAACCGGATAATATAAAGAAAATTTCAGAAGAGAATTATTTTCTTAAAGATAATTGTATATTAGATCTTTGTATATTAGATCTAGATAATATTGATGAGAAACAAAAAGAATATTTATTAAAAGAAATAGGTTTTCAAGGCATAACTCAAGACGAGCTAAATGATATAAAAAGATTTTCAAGTTTACCTGAAAATACTATTGAAATAATAATTTCTAAAACAAAAAAATTAAAAGAGCTAATATTGGAAATAAGTGAAATCAATAATAATAATGTATTTTTGGTTGAACAAGGTAGAAAAAATATTAAGGCTTATTTTGATATATTATTTAAACAATTTAATTCAGAAATTTATTCCCAAGAAGGGATTTTAGAAAATAAATTAAATAAAAATATAATTATTGACAAAGTACTGTAATTTAAAATTTTAATTAGTAATTTAAATTAGCATAAAAACATTATTGTTAAAACTTAATAAAAAAAATGAGTTCATCTTTTTTTGGATTTACAATTGGTGTTAAGGCTTTATCGGCAAGCCAAAAGGCTTTAGAGGTAATTAGCCATAATGTTGCAAATATAAATACTGAGGGATACAAAAAACAGGAAGTTGTTTTAACAACAACAATGCCTGAGGGTATCCCGGCTATTAACAGGCTAATTACTGCTGGTCAGCTTGGTTCAGGTGTCGAAGTTTCTGCTATTAGAAGGCTACATGACCATTATATTGAAAGAGAACTAAACAAAGAACTTCAAAATAGCGGCAAATGGGAACAAAGCGTTAAGATTTTTGAAAATATAGAATCCATTTTTAATGAGCCTACAGAAAATGGCTTAAGGGAAATGATGGATCTTTATTGGAATTCGTGGAGAGAACTTGAAAATTTTCCTGAAAACTATTCGGTTAGAAAAAACCTGGTAGAAAACTCAAAAAGTTTTTGTAATTTATTAAAAAGCACATATCAAAAATTGATAAATTTAAAAAAGGATTTAAATACTGAAGCAAAAATTAAGGTTGAAGATATAAATAATTTAACCAGTCAAATAAAGCAATTAAATAGTTTAATAAAAGAAGTTGTGATAAATGGCGATAGCCCAAATGATTTAATGGATAAGAGGGATTTGCTTATTAATCAATTAAGTAAATTGGTAAATATTGATTTAAAAAGCTCTAATTTTAACCAAGTAAATATTTTTATTGGTGGGACAGCAATAGTAAGAGAAAACAACTCTTTTAATTTAGAAGCTAATTTAAATGCGGCCACAGGTGTATATGATATCTTATGGAAAGATACACTTCGGCCAGTTGATATTGAAAATGGTGAATTGTTTGCAATTTTAAATTTTAGGGATAACTATATACCAGATATACTTAAAAAACTTGATGATTTAGCCGGCTTTTTTATTGAAAATACAAATTTAATTCATAGTTCAGGATATGGCTTGGACGGCATCAGCACTGGTTATAATTTTTTTTCCGGTACAGGTGTATTAGACTTTAATGTAAATTCCGAGATTGATAATAACTTAAACTTAATTGCTGCGGCTGCAACCCCAAATAAGCCGGGTGATAACTTAAACGTAAGTGAAATATTAAATTTAAGAGATTTAAGGATTTTGGATTCTAATAGTTCAACTTCAGATGAGTTTTATAATAATATGATAATAAAGATAGGTGTAGAAGCCCAACAGTGTGTTAGAGAAGGAAAAAATTCAGACCTTTTGATTAATAAAATAAATTTAAGAAAAGAAAGTGTTTCTGGTGTTTCACTAGATGAAGAGCTTGTAAACATGCTAAAATTTCAGCATTCTTATAATGCTGCAGCTAAAGTGATTAGCACTATGGATAGCCTTTTTGAAACAATAATAAAAAATTTGGCATAATAATTTATAATGTTTTTATAAAGGTATTATATTATGAAAATTACTTTTAATAGTCTTATAAATACCGTAACTAATAGTATTCAAACAAATTTAAATAAATTACAAAGCTTGCAGGAAAAACTTTCAACTGGTAAAAATATTGCAAGACCATCAGATAATCCTGTAAATACTGCTCAGCTTAATATTTATAAAACTAAAAAAAATCAGCACGAACAGTTTATAAAAACAATAGATAATTCATTAAGCTGGCTTGAAGCTACAGAAAATAGTCTTTCAGAGATTAATAATTCTTTAGTTTCAATCAGAAGCATTTGTATACAAGCCGGCAATGGTGCTTTAAATCAGGAAGGCCTTAATGCTTTGCTTTTGCAGGTAGACCAATTAAAAAATAAATTGTTAACAGATGCTAACGCACAATATTTAGGAAACTATATTTTTGGAGGATTAAACACTCTACAAAAACCGTTTGAAGAAGTCGGTGATGTAGTGAATTATAATGGAGATAGTGAGAATCTTTGGAGAGCTGTTTCGTTTGATTCAAATATTTCAATAAATATTGATGGCAAGCGATTATTTAATTATGATAATACAGTCTCAGCTGATCCTAATCTTTTTCAAGTTATAAGTAATTTAAAAGAAGCTCTAAGGAGTGGAGACACAAATTCAATCAGCGGCCAAATTTTAGAACAAATTGATAGAGCCTCAACAAATATACAAAATTTGATATCTGAGATTGGAGCAAAAGTAAAAAGGCTTGAACTTACTAAGCAGCAGCATGAAAATGAAATTTTAAATTTAACTAAAAGTATTTCTATAATTGAGGACATAGATTTTCCTAGTGCTGTCATGGAACTTCAAAAAGCAGAAATTATCTACTCTTCGTCTTTAAATTTAGCTGGTAGAATATTTCCGAGAAGTTTACTTGATTATTTAAAATAAATGAATAAATTAAAGTAAATTTAGATTTTTAATAAATATTCATATAATATATATAAATGAGGTTGATATGAAAATAGATACTACAAGGTTTGGTGAAGTTGAGCTTTCTGAAGAAAAAATAATAAATTTTCCATATGGTATTATCGGCTTTGAGGATAAAACAAAGTATGTAATTATTGATTTTTTAACAAACTCACCTTTAAAGTGGCTTCAATCTGCAGAAGAACCATCTCTTGCTTTTGTAGTTTGTGACCCTTGGTATTTTTTTAAGGACTATCAACCTAAGGTTAAAAATGAGGATATAAAGGAATTAAGAGTAGAGGAAAAAGATGAATTAGTTATTTTGTCGGTAGTTTCAGTACCTACAGATATTAGCAAAACAAGCCTTAATTTATTAAGCCCAATTATTATTAATTCAACTAAACTTTTAGGAAAACAGATAATTCTTTATAATAGTATGTATAATACTAAACACTTTATCTTTAGTGTCATAAAAATAAATAGTGATAAATTAGAGAAGTTAGCTAAAGATAAATCTAAGAAAAATAATAAACACCAGTAAAACTAGTTTATTTTATTTTAAATTTTTAATTATTTTAATTTTTTAATATTTTTTTTATAATCTTAATAATTTTTTAAAATTTAATGTTATTATACAAGTTTATAAAATCTATTATTTCTTGTTGGAAAGTCCAGTAATGTTGTAAATGTTACTTTTAAATATTACTTTTTTAAGAACAAAATATTATTAAGTGTTAAGCAATTTAAGTTTTTGAAATGTTAGTTTTGAGTCGAAAAATAAATGAGAGTATCGTAATTGGTGATAATGTAAGAATAAAGGTATTGGACATCAGGGGTGATAAAGTAAAAATTGGTGTCCTTGCTCCTGAGGAAATAACAGTTTTTAGGGATGAGCTGTATACCAAAGTTGTTCAGCAGAATATAAAATCTGCTCAGATAGATAAAGAAAATTTAGAAGAATTATATAAAAATATTTAATATATTCATTAAATTATATAATATTTATAGTATCTCTCCTTTGTTTTTATAGTTTTTTCTTAAAACCTTCCTAATTTCTTAATATTAATCCCTAATTTCTTAATATTAATAAATAATAATGTTTGTCAAATGTGTTTAATAATCTCTTTTTAATT
Organism: Candidatus Calidifonticultor daggyaiensis; assembly: GCA_015661035.1. Classification (GTDB taxonomy): domain Bacteria; phylum Actinomycetota; class Humimicrobiia; order Humimicrobiales; family Humimicrobiaceae; genus Calidifonticultor; species Calidifonticultor daggyaiensis. The sequence continues at coordinate 4,446 of JACVJA010000093.1, forward strand.
TGTAGTTTGTTTTTTAGTAATAGCAGTTTTTCCTAAATTTTATTTTACAAGGGTTATTTTTGATTTATTTATATTTATTTTTTAACTAGTTTTAATATTTATATAAATATATTTATTATTATAGTTTAAAATAATTTTTTTATTAAAGTTTATTAAAAAATATTCCGATTATATTTATAGAAGTTAAATTTTAATTTATAAAGCATTTAAATAATTTATTAAATGAAAGGAGGTAAATGAAACATTGATAGTGGTTTTCTCTTTAGCCACTAAAAACAATATAAAGAGAATTTTAAGGCATGGAGGCTAAATCTTTTTAAGAAATTCAAGGAAGAAAGGAGTTAAAAAATGTCATTAAGAATTAACCAGAATATTTCAGCGCTAATTGCAAACAGAAACTTAGCTACAACAAGTAATAATATAGCAAAATCTCTAGAAAAACTCTCATCTGGACTCAGAATTAACAGGGCTGCAGATGATGCAGCAGGTCTTGGAATATCAGAAAAAATTAGATCTCAAATTAAAGGACTAAACCAAGCTCAAAGAAATGCCCAGGATGGAATTTCTCTTATCCAAACAGCAGAAGGTGCTTTAACTGAAGCATCAGGTATACTTATTAGAATGAGAGAATTAGCAGTACAAGCCGCAAATGGTTCGATAACAGATGGTGATAGACAAAACATATCTGCAGAGGTTAATCAATTAATAGCAGAACTTGATAGAATTGCAGAAACAACACAGTTTAATACAAAATCCCTTCTTTCAGGTCAAGCAGTTAATGCTGCTATTGGATTTACGGCTTCTTTAGATGGGGTAAGCGCTACAATTGTAAATGCTTCAAGTGTAACAAATGCAACCTACACAATACTAGCTACTTATGCTGATGACAGTATGGACTACACAATAAGCATAGGTACACAAGTTGTAGCCAGTGGAGATGACCTAACTTCAGCAGCAACTGCAACTGTAAACGGCATCCGGTTTACAATTGGTGCAACTGCAAATGGGACTGCAACTCTTCTTGCAACTGCAGCATATAATACTGATCAGTCATTTAGTTTTCATATTGGAGCTAATGCAGACCAGACTACTTCCTTTATAATTAAAGCAATGGACACCAGATCTCTTGGAGTAAATGTTGTAGATGTTTCTACTGTTACAGGTGCAAATACTGCTATTTCCTTAATTGATTCTGCAATAACCACAGTTGCAAGCCAGAGATCGACTCTTGGTGCAGCTCAAAACAGATTAGAGCATACAATTAACAACTTAAACGTTGCTTCAGAAAACTTAAGTGCTTCTGAATCGAGGATTAGGGATGTTGATATGGCGTTTGAAATGACAAACTATACCAAGAATCAGATTATGCTGCAGGCTGGTGTAGCAATGCTTGCTCAAGCTAATGTTTCACCACAAATGGTTTTACAGTTGTTAAGGTAGTCTTAAGCATATTTAAATTATCGGGAGCGCTTGGCTCCCGATAATTTTTTAAGCTGTTAGCTTAACCTTTAATTTTAAAAAGGAGATATTGTGAAAAAAAATAACTTAGATAATTCTCAAAATTTAAATATACCTAGCATAAATTTTACTACAAAAATTGATAATATTAATTTGGGCAAAGATTTAATTTTAAATAATAAATTGGATTTAGAAAAATTTAAAAATAATATTAATAAGTTATTAAGTGAAAAACAATATACAGATGTTTTGAGAAAATGTTATGACTTTTTAATTAATGCTGGAAAGTATAATTTGGAAATTTTAAATT
>JACVJA010000094.1 GCA_015661035.1 Candidatus Calidifonticultor daggyaiensis
TGAAGAGGCAAAAGAATTAGTTGCAAATATTGGTTTTCCAGTTGTTTTAAAAATTGATTCACCCGATATTCTTCATAAATCAGATGTTGGAGGTATTAAAGTTGGAATTAAAGATTACAAGGAACTAGAAGAGTCTTTTGAGCAAATATTATATAATGTAAAGAGATTTTTACCTGAAGCTAAAATTAATGGAATTTCAGTTCAGGAAATGATTATAGACAAAAAAGAAACAATAATTGGTGTAAATAAAGACCCTCAATTTGGTCATATGATAATGTTTGGTTTAGGTGGTATTTATGTCGAAGTATTAAAAGATGTTTCTTTTAGAATTGCTCCAATAACAAAAACAGACGCAGAAGAAATGCTTGAGGAAATAAAAGCCATAAAGTTATTAAAAGGTGTAAGAGGGGAAAAACCTTCTGACTTAGCATCAGTTGTTGATACGTTATTAAAAATTTCTCAGCTTGTTATAGATTTTCCAGAAATTTTGGAAATGGATATCAATCCTTTGTTTGTAAAATATGAAGGATTAGGTTGTATTGCTGGAGACGTAAGGATCAGAATAGAATAAAAAGTTAAAAATATTTAATAGATATTAAAAAATAAAAATATAAAAAATATAATTAATTTTAATTTATAACCAATTTTCTTTAGCTTATGAAAAATTTTCTAGCTGATATTAATAACACCAACAATATAATTGTTATTGATGCAATGGGCGGGGATTTTGCACCTGATGAAATCATAAAAGGTGCAATGGAAGCTGCAAACGAACAAAACTTAAAAATAATATTCTCAGGAAAAAAAGAGAAAATAATAGAAGTCTTTAAAAATAATCAAATAGATTTTCAAAATATTGATATAATTAATTCAGTTGATGATATTGCCATGGATGAATCTCCCTCTGAAATTTTACGATATAAAAAAAATTCATCAATATATTTAGGCACACAAAAAGTTTCTGAATTAAAAAATAGTGCATTTTTATCAGCCGGGAATACGGGTGCAGTTTTAGCTTGCTCATTATTTAATATAAAAAAAATTGATGGAATTTTAAGACCTGCTATTGCTGTCGTAATACCACTTGGCGATAAAAGATTTATTTTAATCGATGCTGGGGCAAATACTGAAATAAAACCAATATATTTAGCTCAATTTGCTTTAATGGGTAATATATATTCAAAAGAAATTTTTAAAGTTGAAAAGCCAAAAGTTGGACTTTTAAATATAGGTAGTGAAGAAAAAAAGGGTACTGAAGCTGTTATTCAAGCCTATCAAATGATTAAAAATCTAAATTTGAATTTTATTGGAAATATTGAAGGCCGGGATATTTTTGAGGGTATAGCAGATGTGGTTGTCTGTGATGGGTTTGTAGGAAATATATTATTAAAATCAATTGAGGGCATGGCTAGTTTCTTTTTCAATGAAATTAAAAAATTGCTTTTACAAAATTTTTTCACTAAACTTACTGCACTTGGACTGAAAAAATATCTTAAACAGATGAAACAAAAATTTAATTACGAACAATATGGAGGTGCGCTTCTACTTGGCATTAACGGTATAGTAGTAATTTCTCATGGTAGCTCCAAAGCATTTGCAATAAAAAATGCTATAAAGTTAGCTGCAGAAAGTTTAAAAAATGATATAATTAATAAAATTACCCTACAAATTAAAAATTTTGTTTAAAAAATATGCTAGGAGGTTAATTTGGAAAATTTTGACAAGATTAAAGAGATTTTAGTGGAAGTTTTAGGTGTAAAAGAAGAAGATGTAAAATTAGAAAGTAAGTTTGTTGATGACTTAGGAGCAGACTCACTTGATTTAGTTGAGTTAATTATGTCCTTTGAAGATAAGTTTGGTATAGAAATTAGCGACCAAGATGCAGAAAAAATAGTAACTGTAAAAGATGCATTAGAATACATTGAATCACATAAAAAATAAGGAATTTTTTTTATATCATTTAAACTGTTTTAATGAATGGAAATGGTTTATTAAGAACAAAGGTTAAAAGCTGGCTTTTAGGCTTAGGAATAGAACCGCTAGATTTAAAAATTTATATAGAAGCTTTAACTCATAGATCTTTTGCTAAGGAGATAAATATTCTCTCACGTGGTAATGAACAATTAGAATTTTTAGGTGATAGTGTTTTATCTTTAATAGTTACAACCCATTTATACCATAATTTCTCATTTTATAGTGAAGGAAAACTTGCAAAAATAAGAGCTTTAATGGTCTCAGGAAAAACTTTAGCTTTATTTGCTAAAAAGATTAAATTAGACAAACAAATATTATTAAGCCAAAACGAAGAATTATCCTTTGGAAGAAATAAAGAGTCAATACTATCAAGTGCTTTTGAAGCTTTTATTGCTGCTATTTATATAGATAAGGGAATAAGCTTTACTTCAAATTGGTTTCTAACTAAATTTGGCAGTTTTATTGAAGAAAAAATTATTCACCCAGAAATATCCGATTATAAAACTTATCTTCAAGAAATAATTCAAGCTGACTATTCAAAACTTGTAACGTATAAATTAGAAAAATCTGAAGGGCCAGACCATGATAAAATATTTTATTCGGTTGCAAAAATTGATGATAAAATAATAGGTAAAGGTTCTGGAAAGAGCAAAAAAGAATCTGAACAAATGGCAGCTAAAGATGCATTAAAAAAAATTTATAACTTATCTTTTCAATAAAAAACCAATTGTAATTTTAATCATTTTATAAATTAATTTTTTAAAAAAATATATATAGTTCTTTATAAAAATTGAGGTAAAATAATTTGTTTCTAAAAAATATATCACTTAGAGGTTTTAAATCTTTTGCAAAAAAGAGTATATTAGAATTAAAACCTGGTATAACTGTTATAGTAGGTCCAAATGGCAGCGGGAAAAGCAATATTGCTGATGCAGTGTCTTGGGTTTTAGGAGAACAAAGCCCTAGGTCATTAAGAAGCTCTTCTATGGAAGATATAATTTTTAGAAGTAGAAACGAGGAATTTGGAATTGCAGAAGTTTCTTTAACTTTTGACAATAGAGACAAGTTTTTACCTTTTGAATTTGATGAAGTTAAAATTACTAGAAGATTATACCAAAAGGGTGGAAGTGAGTACTTTATTAATTCAACTCCTGTAAGACTTTTAGATATTTTAGATTTAACATCTGAACAAGGAATAGGGAAAGGGCTTTATACAATTGTAAATCAAGGTGAAATAGATGAAGTTGCTGGATTAAAACCTTTTGAAAGAAAAGTGATAATAGATGAAATATTAGGAATTGCAAAACATAAACAAAAGAGAGATAAGGCTAAAAATAAACTTCAAAAGGTTTATTTGGATATAGAAAGAATTAAAGATTTAATGTTGGAAATTAAAAAAACAATGGATCCTTTAGAAATTGAATCAAAGAAGGCTCAAAAATATTTTGAAGTTTTTAATATGTTAAAAGATATTGAAATTTCACTATTCTTAGCAGAATTAAAAAATTACAATTTATTATGGAAAAAACAAAACGAAGAAATTGAAAAGATAAACAATGAAATTAAAAGAATAGATAAAAATATTTTAAAAACAGAAAACGATAAAATAAATTTTGAAACAAAACAAAAAGAAAATAGTGTAAGTTTTGAGGAATTGAAAAAAAAGAACAATATAATGAATAATTTAAAAAATAAAATTGATAGCAGTTTTCAGCTTGCTTTAAGTAAAAAAAATTCATTAATAACACTAGAGAGTTTAATAAGTTCTCAAATTAAAAGTTTAAAAAATTCTTTTAATAATTTAGATAGTTTAAATAATATTTCCAGCAAATCACGCGCAGCATATAGTACTAAAAAAGATGATACAAGTTATGAAAAAAAATATGCTGAAATTTATGATAATAATTACTTTGAAGACAGTAATAATTTTACTAATCTTAATTTTAATGCAAATGATGATGATAATGATAATAAGCTAAAGATTATTAATAATAAATTCTTAAAAGTTAAAACAAATTTACTTAGTTTTTTTAATAGAATAAAAGCTTTAATTAAAGATGATATTAAAATTAATGAATTAGATAATGATTTTAGTATTATTCTTGATGAATTAGAAAGCTTAAAAAATTTATTCTTAAGCAATAATAAAAACTTTAATCAACAAAATAAAGAAATTAATTTTAATGTATTTAAAATAAATATTGATACTAAAATAAAAAATTTAACTAATATAAAAGATTTTTGTTGTAAAATAATTTTTAATATTGATAACCTCTACAAAATTTTGTCTAAATTAAGAAGAGTTTTTGAAGACTTAAATTATAAATTCTATTTAGACTTTGAAGAAATTGTAAAAAATTTAAATAATTACAATTCAAAATTAGAAGAATATGTAAAGGATATCGCTGATTTAAAATATAAAAAGCAGAATTTAGAAAATGAATTATATAGACTAAATATACAAAAAGAAAGAGTTTCTGAGAAGGTTAAAGATTTAAGTGAAGAAATAGTTGAAAATTATAACATATCAATTGATTTTATTACTAAAAATTATCAGCCTGCAAAAAATTTAGATGAAGCAAAAAATACCACTAAAAAATTAAAAAATGAATTAAAACAATTTGGAAGTATTAATCCTAATGCAACTGCAGATTTTGAAGCATTAAATAAAAGATATAAATTTTTAGAAAAACAAAAAGTTGATTTAATTGAGAGTAAGAAGGACTTAGAAAAATTAATTGAAGAAATCAATCAAAGGATTAAAAATATATTTAATATAAAATTTGAAGAAATTAATAACTATTTTAAAATTTATTTCAACTTATTATTTCCACTTGGGAAGGGTGAGCTTTATCTGCAGCATATAAATTTAGATGGAGATGATGATTTTGGAATAGAGTTAAAGGTAGATATTGGCAACAGTAAAGTAGTACCTTTATCATTACTTTCTGGTGGTGAAAAAGCTTTAGTTTCAATAGCTTTTTTATTTTCAACTTTTGCAGCTAATTTTTCGCCTTTTTATATTTTTGATGAAATAGATGCTTCATTGGATGACATGAATTTAAATAGATTTGTTAATCTTCTTAAAGGTTTTTCCAAAAATAGGCAAGTACTTATTATCTCGCACCAAAAAAAAACAATGGAAATTGCTGATTATATTTTTGGAGTAACAATGCAGTCAAACGGGGTTTCAAAAGTAGTATCTGAAAGGATAAGCAAAGATAATGCAACAGTTAATTAGAAATCTAAATTTTATATGGAATAAATTTAAAAAAGTTGATAACAGTTTTTTACAAGAAATTGAAGAACAGCTAATATTAAACGATGTAAATGCATTAACGGCTCAAAATTTAATAGAAGATATTAAAAAAGAAGTTTTAGAAAAAAAAATTAACAATTTAGAACAAATAAAAAATTTATTTAAAAATAAAATAATAAGAATGTTATCAAGTGAACAAAATGATTTTGATATAAGCAATTTTACAAACCCAAATTATTTCAATGTAATTCCTAAAATTTGGATGTTTGTCGGAGTTAATGGCGTTGGAAAAACTTCCACTGTAGCTAAAATAGCTAATTTCTTTAAAAATTTAAATAAATCAGTTTTACTTACAGCAGCAGATACATATAGGGCAGCTGCTTTTGAACAATTAGAATTTTTTGCAAAAAAACTCGGCTTACCAATAGTTCATCACCAGCGTTATTCCGACCCTGGCGCAGTAGTATATGACAGCATAGAAAAAGCAATATCAAAAAATATTGATATTGTTTTAATTGACACAGCTGGCAGAATGCACACTTCCCATAATCTAATGGAAGAATTAAAGAAAATAAAAAAAATAATTTTTAAAAAGATAAGTAAAGAACCAGATGAAATTTTAATTGTATTAGATTCAACAACTGGTCAAAATGCAAAAAATCAGGTTAAAATTTTTAATGAAGCGTTAAATTTATCTGGTATAATCTTAACAAAAACTGATGGTACTGCTAAAGGAGGCATAATTTTAACTATAAAAAATGAATTAAATATTCCAATAAAATTTATTACAAATGGAGAAAAATTAAACAATTTAGAACTTTTTAACGCTGAAAAATTTGCAAATATTTTAGTTAATTAAAATTATTTGAGTTAAAATGTATTATACACAATATATTTTAAGTTAATAAAATTATAAATTAA
>JACVJA010000095.1 GCA_015661035.1 Candidatus Calidifonticultor daggyaiensis
TCCTTAGATTTAGGACCGGGAGCAGGAACAATCATTTTTGGTATATCATTTGGATCAACTTTAGCCCAATTTTTATCATAGCTCATTTTTTCTCCTTTTTGTCTTTTTTATAATTTAATCTCTATTCATATATTACATTATAATAAGTATAAATAGGTGTAAATAATTGTTTTTCATTATATTTAAACTTTCATTTAATCTTTTTTAGTGAATTAAATTTTTTAAGTTTTAATTTTTAATTTTAAGGAACAAATTTAGAAAATAAATTTAAAGATAAAAATAATTTTAAAAAAACTTAAAAATTTTATTTACATTATTAAATAATAAATTTATAATTGCATAAATATACATATATGCTATAACATAATGATACTTATTAATTTTAATAAAAAAAAATTTAATTTAATTATCTTGATAACAAATAAAAAAATAGCAAATAAAAAAATTTTAAAAAAAACAAACAAGCGCAAAAATTACTTTTTAAAACAAACAATAACAAGCAAAAAAAAGCAATTTATGACTATATTTAATTATATATGTTTATAATTAATAGTCAAGTAAAAAAAATATTTGATTTTAGTTTTTTTATATGTTAATTCTTTTAAGATTTTTAAGAAACAGTTATTTTGGCAAGGAGATTTTATAAAGATGAAATCTGAAGAAGAAATAGAAGACAATAGATTGGGAGACAATAGATTTAGAAGATACAGTTCAAATATCAAATATAATAAAATAAAGATTTTTAGCAGTAATAGTAATAGTAATAGTAATAACAGCGTTAGTAGTGAGAATAATAAAGAAATTATTTTTTCAAGAAAAGGCGGTGTAGTTAAAAAGTACAATATTGCAGTTAATATAATTTTTTGGTTTTTAATAATTAGTATATCAATTTTTGTAATTGTAACTTATTTTAAACCAGAATATGGGCTTGATAAATTTTTATTTGGGGAAACAAATCAGAAAGAAATAATAATTAAAAAAGAACCTGTTATAGTTACCCAGTATAAGGAAATTGAAAAAACATTTGAATGGTATTATTTTATAGCCACTGCTTATAGTAAAAATGATACAAAACAGGGTACCGATTCACGTACTTCAACAGGAGAGATTGTAAGAGAGGGAATTATTGCTGTTGACCCCAAAATAATACCATACGGAACTTTAGTTGAGATTAAAGATTTAGGCTACTTTGTTGCTCAGGACTGTGGCGGTAAAATTAAAGGAAACCGAATAGATATTTATTTTGAATCAAAAGATGAGGCTAAAAAATTTGGGAGAAAAGGAGTATGGTTAAGAATTATTGGCGACCCATCACATAAGCTTTCAGAGTTGTTATTAAAGACAAAGTATACCTTTAATTAAAATTAATAATATTTATAAACAAAATTTAAATAGATCATTAATTGGAAGCTGCCTAAAATACTGCCAGTATATACAAATATATTAAAAAGTTTATAAAAATTATGAGAAACCTTAAATAATAAAAATAAAAATATTAAAAAATCAAAAATTTAAGTTAATTTTGCATTTTTTGCATTTTCCAAAACAATTTTATTTAGAACATTATAAAATTCTTTAGCTTCTTTTTTATTAATTTTTTTAATTTCAAATGATTCCTTTTTATTATTTATAATTAAAGTTGAATTTAAAAGACCTTCTTTTAATTTAACATTTGTTATATATGGGTAAGTAGCGATAAAAATTTTGTCTCTTGATATATTAGATACAAAATAAAAGAAAAGTTTTTTATCTGTTAAAAGTAAATGACCTTCTATTGTTTCATTTAAAACACCTTTTGCTTTAAAAACAATTTTCTCATTTGCTCCAATGAATAAAAAATAATCATTATCTTTATTTTTTTGCTTAATTAAGTCTTCCAACTTTAACTCCTGTTTTTTAAGTGATGATTAACGATAATAAATTTGTTAATTTTTATTTTGCCTTTTATTCTGCTTTTTTATTTTGTTTTGCACTAATAATTTTTAATAAATTATGTAAATTAAATAAAGGCTTTTATATTATTAAAGTAATTAAATTGATAATACTATTATAAATACTTTAACTTTTTTTAGCTATTAATCATTGAAATTTTTTAAATAAAAAATTATATTAGCAAAATTAACATTGAATATTAATATTAATATTAATATTAATATGATATTAATGCAAAAGATCATGATAAAAAGGTAAAAAAAAGGGTCATTTAATGGTAAAAAGAAACAGTAAACTTTTAAAGTATAAGTTTTTTAATTTTGCTACTTTAATTTTTTTAGCAATACTAATATTGTTTTTATTTAACTACATTTTTATTTCTTGCCAAATATTTAACAAAGATATTATTTTAAAAAATAATGATGCTTCTAATTATAATTTAAATAACCAAAATCAGAATTCTGTACAAGATAAAAAGGCTAGGGACTCAGAAATAAAATCTGGCTCTAATAATTATAATGAGTCTAATAATTCTGATGATGTTTCAACTAATGGTTCATCAAGTGATAGTTTAGATAAGTCAGGCGGAAATCAAAAATTTTATTTAAGCAAATCAAATGAATTTATTAATTATTCATTTATTTATAATGAAGAATGGAAATTATATGAGGTAAATGACGGCAAAAAAGTTTTGCTTGAAAAAAAAGAAAAAAGTTTACCTTCTGCTTCTTTGCCTGAAAGTTTTTTTATTTTTGTCTTAAATAAAAATAATTTTGAAGAGCTTAATTCTAAAGATGAAATTTTTCAGACTTATGTCAATAGCGCACTTGACGATAAAACTGTTAATTTTTTCAAAAAAGAAATTATAAATTGTAATAATAGAGATATAGAATTAATTGGTTACAGTTATATTACAAAATTGTCTTTGGAAGAGAATCATAATGAAAACGTTAATACTGAAGATATAAAAAGCGGAAATGGTAATGATAATGTAAGTAACTCAAATTTTAAGAATGAGAGTAATAATAATTTAAATGATAATAAAAATGATACTAATAAAAATAATGCTAATGTAAAAGAGAGCAATATAAGTGATAATAATACAAGTGCCAGCAATGTTTATAGCACTAATGTTAATAATTTTAATTGTATAGATTATTTTACTGTTTTAGAAAGCGCTGATAGTTTTTATTGCATAAAATATATTTCAGCAAATAAAAATTTTAATCTTGCTAAAAACACGTTTATTGAATTCTTAGAAAACTTTAATATAGGAAATAATTTGGGTAAGCTAAATTCTGATAATATCGGCAGTAGCAGCAATGGCAATATTAGCAATAGCATTAATATTAGCAATAGCAATAACAGTAGTATCAGCAGTGAAAAAGCTGCTAAAAATAATGTTGAAAATAATAATGATATTAATAAAAATTCTAATAAAGAATCAAAATCCGATGAGAATTCTAAAATTAATATATTAGTATTAGGTGATGACAGCGGCATGGGCCGCCCTGGCGGCAGAGTTAATGGAAGGACAGACATAATTATAATACTACATTTAAATCTTCAAACTTGTAAGGGAACAGCTGTTACTATTCCAAGGGATACTTGGGTAGAAATACCAGGTTATGGTGAAGGCAAGATTAATGGTGCCCATGCTATTGGTGGTATGCAGTTGACCATAAAAACAATCGAAAAACTAAGCGGCTTAAAGATTGATAATTATATAATAACTGATTTTGACGGCTTTGTACCATTAATTGATTTTTTAGGTGGAGTTACTATAGAAGTCGGAGAAGATTTAAGTGATGGGTTTTCTGGTTGTTATTTGACTAAAGGTGTTCATCACATTGGTGGTAAACAAGCTCTTGCTTTGGCTAGAAATAGACATAGGGCTGGCGATGGAACAACTCAAGGTGGGGCATTTGCAAGAGAGAGGGAGGCAGCAAAAATAGTAGTTAATCTTTTAGAGCAAAAAAGTACCATTCAAAGGATTATTGCAATGCCATTATATATTAATTATTTATTAAAATATACTTGGACAGATTTTACTTTAAGGGATATTTTAAAAATTTTACCAGTGCTTGGTAAAATTAAAGCTGGTGACATAGAAATAATAGGAATACCTTCATGGCCGCAAACAATAGGAAATGCCAGTGCAGTTGTTTATGATGCTGAGGCAACAGCTGAGCTTTTTGAAGAAATAAATTCACAGTAACTTGCAGTAATTAATTATATAAGTAAGAACAATAAAAACTACTCCAGCAGTTATTGACAATTTAAAAATTTCATTTATATTAATTATGGTTAGTTTAAACATACTATTAATTTAAAGATAGTTATTAGTTATTTCAATACAGTTATGTTATTATTAGCTTAAAGATAATTATATATTGTTATAGTCATGGTTATATTGGTGCACAATTATTGGTGCACAATTATAGTAATAAGTATAATTAATAATTATTTTAATTATAGTTATAATTTTTACTAATTAATTTTTTGTAGTATTTAAGCGGAAGTGGCTCAGTTGGTAGAGCATCACCTTGCCAAGGTGAGGGTCGCGGGTTCGAGTCCCGTCTTCCGCTCCATTTTTTTAACAGCAAGTATTTTTTAATGCTTTTAATACTAATTACAAATATTTTTTAATGCATAGTATTTTTTTAAATGGAAGATAATAAAGATTTAAATACTTTAAACCATAGTGCCTCACACGTTATGGCAGCTGCTGTAAAAAAATTATTCCCAAAAGCAAAGTTTGCAATTGGACCAGCAATTAAAAATGGTTTTTATTATGATTTTGAGGTCGATACGCCAATTACTGCCCAGGATTTAGAAACAATCGAGAGAGAAATGGTTAAAATTATAAAGCATGATAAAAAATTTGAGCAGAGTCTAATTTCAAAACAAGAAGCTATGAATATATTTAAGGATAATCCATATAAGATTGAATTAATAAATGAAATTAAAGATTCAAAAGTAAGTATTTATAAAACAGGTGATTTCATTGACTTGTGTGCAGGGCCTCATCTAAATTCTACCAGTCAAATAAAAGCATTTAAACTTTTAAGTATAGCAGGTGCTTATTGGCGTGGCAATGAAAAAAATAAAATGCTGACACGTATTTATGGGACTGCATTTTATTCAAAAGATGATTTAAAAAATTACTTAGAAAAATTGGAGCTTGCAAAAAGAAGCGATCATAGAGTAATAGGTAAAGACTTGGATTTATTTACATTTCATGATGAAGCACCTGGTTTCCCATTTTTTCATCCAAAAGGTATGATTTTGCAAAATACAATTCTGCAGTACTGGAGAAGCGAACATGAGAAAGAAGGTTACCAGGAAATAAGAACACCAATAATTTTAAGCAATCATTTATGGAAGATTTCAGGACATTGGGATAACTATAAGGAAAATATGTATTTTGTGAAAATTGATGAAAATGACTATGCAATAAAACCAATGAACTGTGTCGGTGCAATCCTTGTATACAAATCAGACCAGCGTTCATATAGAGACTTTCCATTAAGGTTTGCTGAGCTTGGCTTAGTTCATAGACACGAAAAATCAGGGGTACTGCATGGCTTGTTTAGGGTAAGAAATTTTACACAAGATGATGCTCATATTTTTTGCCTTGAGTCTCAATTAGAAGAAGAAATAATTAGGATAATTAATCTAATTGATAGAATTTATAAAGTATTTGGTTTTAATGATTACCATGTTGAACTTTCTACAAGACCTGTTAAAAGAATTGGTTCTGATGAAGTTTGGGATAAAGCAGAAAATACCTTAAAAAATGTAATTGAATCCAAAGGTTTGTCTTATAAAATCAATGAGGGCGAAGGAGCTTTTTATGGACCAAAAATTGATTTTCATATTAAAGACTGTTTAGATAGAACCTGGCAATGTGCAACTATACAGCTTGATTTTTCTATGCCGGAAAAAGTTAATCTCGAATATGCTGGTGAAGATAATTTCAAGCATAGGCCAGTCATGATTCATAGGGTAGTATTGGGAAGCCTTGAGCGATTTATTGGAATTTTAATTGAACACTATGGAGGGAATTTGCCTCCTTGGCTTGCACCTATTCAAGCAGTAGTTTTACCAATATCAGAAAAATATTATAATTATGCTTTGAATGTT
>JACVJA010000096.1 GCA_015661035.1 Candidatus Calidifonticultor daggyaiensis
TTAAATAAAAGTAAGTTAGATAAAAAAACTTAAAATAAAAAAAATCAAATAATTGCAATTTTTTGAGATTCCTAAGATAAGTTAAAGTAGTTCTTGCTGAATAATTGCCAAAATTTAAAAATTTTTATTAATTTCATACTCAATTAAATGTCAAGATTTGTAAAATGCTGAATTATTCATCAGGAATTAAATTAGTTTAACAAGAGGAAATTTTTACTATAGGGTATTTTATCTGTAAACAAATTAAGGGAAAGAGATGAAGGAAAAGAGATGAAAAATATTAAAATTAAGAATAATATATATTATGTCGGCGCAAATGATAAGGAAAGAAGAATTTTTGACCAGTTAATACCATTGCCAGATGGAACAACTTATAATGCTTATATTATTAAAGGTAGTAATAAGATAGCTCTTATAGATTCTGTCGATCCTTCAAAAAAAGAGGTTTTACTGGGAAATTTAAAACATCTAAATTTATCAAAGATAGATTATGTTATTTCTCATCATGGTGAGCAAGATCATTCAGGTTCAATTCCTGACATTCTAAAAATTTATCCTATGGCTAAAGTTTTAACTAATCAAAAGTGTAAATCTGAACTAATGGATTTACTCTTAATCAAGGAAGATAATTTTGCAACAATAGAAGACGGCCAAGAGGTTTCTTTAGGTGATAAGACTTTAAAATTTGTTTTTACTCCATGGGTTCATTGGCCGGAAACTTTTATAACTTTACTTATTGAAGATAAGATATTATTTACTTGTGATTTTTTTGGTTCCCATTTTGCTTTTGAAGCTGATAAAGGGCTTTTTGTAAATGATCAGGAATTAATATTTGAACCAGCAAAAAGATATTATGCTGAAATTATGAGCCCATTTAGAAGTATTATTAGGAAAAATTTGGAAAAAGCTCAAAATTTAGAGTTTGAAATAATTGCACCTAGTCATGGTCCTTTGTATAAAGGTTATGATTATACGCAATTTATAATGAATTGCTATAAAGAATGGTCATCAGATGATGTAAAAAACGAAGTTTTACTTGTTTATATATCAATGCATGGAAGTACAAATAAAATAGTTGCACATTTCATTTCAGAATTGAAAAAGAGGGGCATTGAAGTAAAAGCATTTGATTTATCTAATGCTGATATTGGAAATATTGCTATGGAGCTAATAGATGCTGCAACTGTTGTAATTGGTACTCCTACAGTATTGACTGGTCCTCACCCTAATGCTGTATTTGCTGCATATCTTGTTAAAGCTTTAAGACCAAAGACAAAATTTTTATCAGTAATTGGTTCTTATGGTTGGGGAGGTAAAACAGTAGATTTTTTAGCTGATTTACTTTCTGGAACTGGAGCTGAAATACTGGAGCCAGTATTAATTAAAGGTTATCCAAAGGATAATGATTTAGAATTAATAAAAAAGCTTGCAGATAATATTTTACAAAAGCACGCACAGATTGGTTTAATTTAAATTAATTTTTAGGTTATTATATTAGTTTGTAAAGTATTTTATAAAACATTTTGTATAATATATTACATCTTACATTATATAATACATTTAAGTTTTATAAATTTAAATTAATTTAAATTTTTATAACCTTATAGTTTTATATAAGCTTTATTAGTTTTTTTAGCATATTTTTAATAAAAAAAATTTTTATAGTTTTAAGTTGATTAAAGAAGATTTAAAAGCTGTTGTTGACAAAAAATATCTGGATGAACTTTATAACTTCTATAATAATAGAAAATTTGTTCACCCAGACCCTTTAGAATTTCTATATAATTATAAAGATTTTGAGGATATTGAAGTAGTTGGGATTATCTCAGCGGTACTTTCATATGGAAAAGTTCAACAAATACTTAAAAGCGTAAGTTTTATATTAGAACGTTTAGGCCAGCATCCTGCAAAGTTTTTAAAAGATAACAACAAGGATTTTTTAATTTCAAAATTTGAAAAATATTATATTTCTTTTAAGCATAGGTTTACAACTAGTGCTGAAATTATTAATTTTTTATTAAATATAAAATCAGTGCTAGAAAAATATAAGACATTGAATAATTGCTTTTTAAAAACATATAATGAAGAGCATGGTATATTACCTGCTCTTCATTTTTTTATTAAGGAATTACGTTTAAATGAATGTAGTTATTATAACAGTTTACTGCCAAAACCATATGGAAAGTGTGCTTATAAAAGATTAAATTTATTTTTAAGATGGATGGTAAGAAAAGACAATATTGATCTTGGTATATGGCAAGGTATCTCCACATCAAGTCTTATTATCCCTTTAGATATTCATATGTATAGGATAGCAAAAAATTTAAACTTAACTCAGAGGAAACAATCTGATATTATAACTGCAATAGAAATTACTCAGTCGCTAAAAAAATTTGATCCTTATGACCCAGTAAAATATGACTTTGCATTAACGAGGTTGCCAATAAGAAAAAATAATTTATAGTTTAAAAACTTAACGACCGTAATTTAAAAAACTAATGAATATAAATTAAAAACTTAACAGAAACAAATAAAAAAGCAATAGGATTAAAAATTAAAAGTAATAAAATTAATATAAGTTAATAATATAAGTTAATGTAATAAATATATCAATGGACATTTTCATAAGTAAATAATAAGCGATTAATAATTTTAAAAATTTAGAATTATAATTTTAAAAAATTTAAAAGTAGTTTAGACTGGTTAGTTATAATAATTATCAATAATAAGTTAAAAGGGGGAAAATAGTGGAAAAAAAGTTTAAAGAAAAAATTAAAACTAACTTGTTTTTAGGTAAAAAGTTAAAGTTTGCTGGAATTTTTTTATCCATTGTTTTAATTTTTATATTATTTACGCCTTCATTAATTTCTGCTGGTGACAATTCTCAAGTGCAAGCTTTTGTTTCTAGGTTTTACCAGTTATGCTTAAATAGACAACCTGATTCAGCAGGTTTAAACTCATGGGTAGCCGATCTGGTTACTGGTAAAAAAACAGGGTCAGATGTTGCTAAAGGCTTTATTTTTAGTAAGGAATTTATTGATAAAAATTATGATAATGCTACTTTTGTTACAATATTATATAGAGCTTTTTTTGACAGGGAGCCTGATAGTACAGGATTTAACAGCTGGGTTGAAAGATTAAATAAGGGTGCAACAAGGCAGTCTGTGGTTGATGGTTTTGTTACTTCTAAGGAATTTATAGACCTTTGTGCAATGTATGCAATTGTACCTTATCCCGGCTATAAAGGTTCATTTTCTGCTTCTGTGGTTTCTGCAGGGGGTGGTATGATTTCTGGCTCTGCCAGCGGTTTTTCATCTGGAAATAAGGTTAATTTCATTATTTGGGGAGATGATAGCGGTATGGGTAGACCAGGTGGTAGAGTGAGTGGAAGAACTGATATGAATATTTTTGTACATTTAAATCTAGATACTAAAAAAGCAATATTGGTACCTATACCCAGAGATACTTGGACAAATATTCCAGGTAAAGGCTCAAAAACAAAAATTAATGGCGCTCATGCAATGGGAGGCAATGCTTTAGCTGAGGCTACTTTTGAGCAGTTTACTGGAATACCAATTGATTTTTATGTAATAACTGATTTTGATGGTTTTATTCCATTAATTAATTATCTTGGTGGTGTAACTGTAAGAGTGGAAGAAAATATAGCTGATGGGTTTTCCGGCTGTTATTTAAACGCTGGTACTCATACTTTAAATGGTGAACAAGCTTTAGCATTATGTAGAGCAAGAAAGGGCAGGTCTTTATATGGTGGTGGAGCTTATGCTAGAGAAACACAAGCTGCAATGCTTTTAATAGATTTGCTTATGCAAAAGAAAAGTCTTGTAAATTCTGGTAATTTAGCTGGATTTTTAAACGGTTTGAGTCAGTTTGTTTGGTCAAATATTTCACTTGAACAAGCTTCAAGGATTTTACCTGTTTTGCTTTCCATGAATTATGGTGATGTTTCAATTCAAAAATTTAAAAGCTGGCCGCAGACATTTGGGAAAGCTTCTGCAGTAGGTTATAATGAAGCTGAAAAAAATGCTTTTTTTGCAAATATTGCAGCACAATAAATATTGCAGTATAAATAATATAATAATTGTGGTATAAAAACTGTTTTGAAAATAATAAAAAATAACTGTTGTGCTAAAATTTTACTATAAATACTGCATATTAAGTTTTGAAGTTTAAATATTGTAGTTAAATAAAAATTTAAAAAAAATTAGTATTTACGAAATTTAATATATCTAAAAAATTATTTTAAGTTTATTAATTATGTTAGGGTTAAATGAAAAACTAAAAGATCTTGTACTTCATAATAAAAGTATTAACGTTGGTGTCGTTGGGCTTGGTCAAATGGGCCAAGCCTTAGTTTCACACTTATTTAGTTTAAAAGGTTTTAAAGTTTGTGCTGTTGCTGATAAAGATTTAACAAAGATAAAAGCAATTGCTGAAATTTTTCCTTCTTTTAAGGACAGATTTGTTTTATTTATTAATAATAAATTCTATAAATATGATGATTTAGATAAAGAAAATTTTGAAAATAATATAAGGAATTTTGGTATTGGTGAAAGTAAAATTATCAATAATTCCGTTAATCAAAAAGCACAAAAAACAAAAAATATACAAGTTAATCCTAAGTGGCAAAATATAAATTTATCCAAGTTGGCTACTCAATTAGAAGATATTTTTAAAAAAGAAAAAAATAAAAAAGAAGAAAAAAAAGATAGTTTAATTTTAAAACCATCAAAAGAATTTATTTCAAGCAATTTATACAGTTTTAATAAAAACAGTAATGGTAGTATAAATGGTAGTATAAATAGCATTAACAATTTTAGTAGCATTCGTGAAAATTTAAACAGTTATTTAAAACTTGAAAGTTTTCAAATAGAAAAGTTTAATCAGTTAGTTTTAGAAAATAAAATAATATTTACTGATAGTTTTTACATATTTCCATTTATAGATGATATTGATGTTATTGTTGATGCAACTGGTTATCCGGATGTTGGAGCTGAGATATCTTTAATTTCTCTTTTTGGACAAAAGGATGTTATAACTCTAAATGTGGAGATGGATATTACCATTGGGCCAATATTAAAAAAAATAGCTTTACTTAATGACCAAATATATTCATTATCCGCTGGAGATGAACCAGCAGTAATAAAGGAACTTTATGATTACGCAGATTGTTTAGGTTTTAAAATTATAGCTGCAGGAAAAGGAAAAAATAATCCTTTAGATCCCCATGCAAATCCAACAATATTAAAACAATATGCCAAAGACAAAGGTTCTAGCCCAAAAATGATGACTTCTTTTGTTGATGGAACAAAGTCTATGGTAGAGATGGCTTGCTTATCTAATGCTACGGGTTTAGTAGCAGATTGTCGCGGTATGCATGGTCCACATGCCAATATTAAAGATATACTTAATATTTTTAAACTAAAAGAGCATGGAGGTATTTTAAATAAGGAAGGAGTAGTTGATTTTGTTATTGGTGATTTAGCGCCTGGAGTTTTTTTAGTTTATAAGACAGAAAACAAGCAGGTTGAAAAAATTTTAAATTATTTAAACTTAGGAAATGGACCTAATTTTTTAATTTATAAGCCTTATCATCTAACAAGCATAGAAACTCCTCTCTCAATTGCATTAGCATACTTTGAAAGGCAGCCTTGGATTGTTCCCAAGGATAATGGATTGGTTTCAGAAGTTATAGCTGTTGCTAAAAAGGATTTAGTTTCTGGTGAGATAATCGATGGTATTGGCGGATACACTATTTATGGATTATTAGATAGTTATGAAAATGCAAAAAATTTAAATTGTCTTCCAATTGGAATTGCGCAAGGTGCAGTATTAAAAAGGAATGTAAAAAAAGACGACATAATACTTTTTAGTGATGTAGAATTTCCAGAAAAAACAGTTTTACAAAAGCTTAGAAAATTACAAGATGATCTCATTCAAGAAAAAAAGAGCTAGTTAATAAGTCAATTAATGTCAATTAATTCTTGTTGAATAATTTCCAAAATTTAAAAATTTTTATTAATTTCGTGCTAAATTAAA
>JACVJA010000097.1 GCA_015661035.1 Candidatus Calidifonticultor daggyaiensis
AGCAGCTTCAATAAAATCTAGATTTTCAATCTTTTCAATAAAAGTTATTACATCTCCTCCCTCACCACATCCAAAACAATGAAAAAGTTGCCTTCGTGGGTCAATAGTAAAAGAAGGTGTTTTTTCTTTGTGAAAAGGACATAATCCTATATAATTTTTTCCAGCTTTTTTTAAATTAACATAATTTGATACTATTTCAATTATGTCACAATAGGACTTTAATTGTTCTATTTCACCATCTTTTAAAGTTTTTGTCATTTTAAGTAGTTTAGTTAGGTAAATACATTAGAAATATATTAGGCAAATTTTTAAAATTTTTATCAATAAATTCTATCAATCAATTTTATTTTTTAAATTGCTAACATCTATATTTTAATACCAAACCAATAAAAAATAAATTCTATTTGAGTTACAAATAATAAATATAATAAATATAAGGAGCAGTAAAAATAAGTAACAAATATAAAGAACACTGCCAATGCTAGTGCTGTAGTATTAGATATCCTTGTAAAAATGAGTAATAAATATAAAAAACCTATTGATAAAAATGGCAAATGCCACTAATTCAATTCATAAATTTATCTTAATGACATTTGCCATTTTTTAATAATTGCTTAAGAGTGTTTATGCTTATCTATACATCTCTTGCATATCTTACTTTATAATTTAAGTATATCTTACTTTATAATTTAAAATTTAAAGAATGTATAATAAATTAAGAAATATTAAGAATATAATAACTTATTTAATATTTACTTATACTTATTTATCTCTAAAAATATCACCGCTCTCTTCTTTTATAGCAGCCTGAGCTGCAGCTAACCTTGCTATCGGAACCCTATAAGGTGAGCAGCTTACATAATCAAAACCGTTAATATGACAGAATTCAACAGAAGCAGGATCTCCGCCATGTTCACCGCAAATACCAACTTTTAAATCTTTCCTAACAGCTCTACCCTTTTTGACTGCCATTTTTATCAGCTCACCAACACCTACTTGATCTAATGTTGCAAATGGGTCTTTTTCTAATATTTGCTTTTCTATGTAATAAGGTAGAAACTTTCCAGAATCATCTCTCGAAAATGCAAATGTAAGCTGAGTTAAATCATTAGTACCAAAACTAAAGAATTCAGCTTCTTTTGCAATTTCATCAGCAGTAATACAAGCCCTTGGTACTTCAATCATTGTACCAACCTTATATTCAATTTTTACGTTATTTTGCTTCATTAATTCATCGGCAATTTGAATAATTTGTTTCTTCAGAATCTCTATTTCTTTGGCAATTCCTACTACTGGTATCATTATTTCTGGTTTTACTATTAATCCCTGTTTTGTCAGATCTATTGCAGCTTCAATTATAGCCCTTGTTTGCATTTCTAATATTTCTGGATAAGTTATTGGGAGTCTACAACCTCTATGGCCCATCATAGGATTCATTTCGTGAAGAGAATTTACCGTAGCCTTTAATTCATCAAACTCTATATCTAATTCCTTAGCAATTTCAGCAATTGCAGAGTCTTCATTAGGTAAAAATTCATGTAATGGCGGGTCCAGTAGTCTTATAGTTACTGGTAAACCCTTCATAACTTTAAATATTTCAATAAAATCCTGTTTTTGATAAGGTAAAATAGTCATTAAAGCTTCTCTTCTTGATTTTTCATCACGCGCAACTATCATTTTTCTTACAGCTTTTATTCTAGATGACTCAAAAAACATATGTTCTGTTCTGCAGAGTCCAATACCTTCAGCGCCAAATTTTACAGCAACTTCAGAATCCTTAGGTGTATCTGCATTTGTTCTAACTCCTAATTTTCTGAATGAATCAACCCACTCCATAAACACGCCAAAATCACCACTAAGTTCAGGGTCAATTACTGGCAGTTGGCCTAAAAAAACTTCACCAGTTGAGCCATCAAGAGTAATCCAATCACCCTTTTGGACTTTATATTCACCAACTGTAAAGTAATTTTTCTTTTCAAAAACTTTAATTTCTTCTGCACCTGCAACACAACATTTACCCATACCTCTTGCAACAACTGCAGCATGAGATGTCATGCCGCCACGTGCTGTTAAAATACCTTGTGCAGTTGCCATTCCTTCAATATCTTCTGGTGATGTTTCAGTTCTTACTAAAATAACTTTAAACCCCTTTTTTGCTTCTTCAACTGCATCAGCAGCATGGAAAACTGCCTGACCTACCGCAGCTCCAGGTGATGCAGGCAAACCTTTTGCAATCACTTTAGCTTTAGATTTTTCTTTAGGATCAAGCTGCTTATGCAGTAACTGGTCAAGCTGAGATGGCTCAACTCTCAATACAGCGGTCTTTTTATCAATTAAACCTTCTTTAACCATATCAACAGCTATTTTAACTGCAGCTGCTGCAGTTCTTTTTCCAGTTCGAGTTTGCAGCATATAGAGTTTACCTTCTTGAAAAGTAAACTCCAGATCTTGCATATCCTTATAATGATTTTCAAGAATTTTAAATATATCCATCAATTGATTGTAAATTTCAGGCATTTCTTTTTTTAAATTATCAATTGTTTGTGGTGTTCGAATACCAGCAACAACATCTTCACCTTGTGCATTAATAAGATATTCCCCATATGGTAAATTTTCTCCTGTAGATGGGTTTCTAGTAAAAGCAACACCAGTTCCAGAATGATTTCCCATGTTTCCAAAAACCATTGCTTGAACATTTACAGCAGTTCCTAAAGTATGAGGTATATCATAAAGATTACGATATGCTATTGCTCTATTATTATTCCATGAATCAAATACTGCATTTATCGCCATTTTTAATTGTTCTTTTGGATCTTGTGGAAAATCTTTAGCTGTTTTTTCTCTAACTATTTTTTTATACTCCGCAACTAACTCTTTTAAATCTTCCGCAGTTAAATCTGTATCAAATTTTGCACCTCTTTTATTCTTCATTTCTTGAAGAGCATGCTCAAAATTTTCATGCTCTATTCCCATTACAACGTCACCGAACATTTGAATAAATCTACGGTAAGCATCCCAGGCAAACCTTTCGTTGCCTGTCTTTTTAATTAAGGCTTGTACTGTTTTATCATTTAAGCCAAGGTTTAATACTGTATCCATCATCCCAGGCATAGAAACAGCTGCACCAGATCTAACTGATACTAACAATGGATTTTTATCATCATCAAGTTTCATGCCCATTTTCTCTTCAAGTTTCATTAAATTTTCTAAGACCTGTTCCCATAAACCATCTGGCCATTTCTTTCCAAGATCATAAAAAAGGTTGCAAGTTTCTGTTGAAATTGTAAAACCCGGCGGTACAGGCAGACCAATATTTGTCATTTCTGATAGGTTTGCACCTTTCCCACCCAATAATTTCCTCATATCTTTTGTACCTTCACCAAAAAAATATACATATTTTTTCCCACTCATATTTATTCCTTCCTTTGTATTCTTTATATTTTATTCTTTTTTGATTACATTAATTAACATTATTATAAATATACTGATATTTAAAATTTTTACATAAATAAAAAATTAAACTATTATCCTATTTTTTTTGAAAAAATCAATCCTTAATAAAACAAAATTATATAATCTACTTTTATCTTCTTTTATCTTCTGATTGTAATTTTTATTTTTATCTTTGCCTTTTTATCATTATATCTATGAAATTACTTTATTATTTTTAATTTTTTTGCCTTTTTTACATTTTAGAATATTTATTTTTTTAAAACATATATTTTTTTCTTAATTTAAAGGTAAAATTTTTGAAAAATCCGCAAATATGCTATATAAATCAATACACATTTTTACCAAAAGCAGCCTATTTATCCTAATCTTTTCATCTTTATGCATAACTAAAACATTATCAAAAAAAGTATTTATAACTTTCCCAAAATCAGAAAGCTCTTTTAATACCATGTTATATTGTTGAACATTAATAAATTCTTTTATTTTAGATGTTTTTTCAAGAAGTTTTTCATAAAGATTTAACTCTTCTTCCTGTATTAGCAGTTCTTTATTAAAAACATTTAGTTCTAAATTATTTTCTTTAATATCTTTAGCACCTTTAATTATGTTTTTACATCTAATTAGAGGCTCTGAAAATATTAAAGATTTATCTTTTTTTCTTTCTTTTTCTATATAATCATCTTTATTTTTTTTATTGCCCAGCGATAAAATTTCCTCTTCTGAACCTATTGCCAAATAATCTGACAAATAATTTAATAAAGCATAATATCTTTTATCAACGCTTAAAACTTTGGTTAAATTTATAGATCTTACAGCATCAAAAATATCAGTTCTTTTATTTTCTTTTTCAAGGATAAATTTATACCTTGAAAGTATAAAATCAGTTATCTCATTAACTATTTTATTATCATCTACATAATTTTTATCATTATCAATATTTACGTTTTTTAAATTATTTTTTAACTCTGGAAAATTACTAAATAGTAAATCTTTTACAAATTTGGTTAATTCAAAAATGTCTAAATCAAATTGCATCTTTAGGCAAATTAAAATTATACCAGTTGCTTTTCTTCTTAATGCAAAAGGGTCTTGCGAGCCAGACGGCATATTTCCAGCTAAAAACATTGAAACTATTGTATCTATCTTATCAGCAATAGAAATTATTGCACCAACTTTAGTTTCAGGCAAAATATCATTGGCAAACCTAGGCAGATAATGTTCGAAAATTGCACTGCTAACCCTTTTATTTTCACCTTTTTCCTTTGCGTATTCTCTTCCTACAAGCCCTTGAAGCTCTGGAAATTCAACTACAAGATTTGTAACTAAATCACATTTACATAAAATACTTGCTCTTTTAACATCTGACAACAAATTATAATTATCGTTATCATTGTTATTATCAAGCTCCAATATTTTTTGGCTTATTTGGCTTATCCTTAAAGATTTATCATACATTGAACCTAAGCCTGAATAAAAAACAAGCCCTTTTAATTTTTCAAGCCATATATCAAAACTGCTCTTTTTATCTTCTTCATAGAAAAATTTAGCATCAGCCAGACGAGCTCTTAATACACGCTCATTGCCCTTAATAATTTCGCCCTTTTTATCTTTTAAACCATTTTGGACTGTGATAAAGTAATTTGTAACTGGATTAAAACTACTATTCTCAACGACAGCAAAATATCTTTGATGATGCTGTATTGCTTTTATTAATATATCTTTTGGTATATAAAGATACTCCTTGGGAAAAGTTCCAACTAAAATATTAGGATATTCAACAAGATTAACAACTTCAGATAATAAATCTTTATCAATAAAACAAAAAAATTTATTTACCCAAACCTGACTTTCATATTTTTTAATCAAATCTAAAATTAAACTTTTTCTTTCTTCATCATCTAATATTACTGCTGCACTGTTTTTTAAGAAATTAATATAGTCTTTTATTGTATTAATTTTAGGAATAGTTAGTTCTTTGCTTAATAAACACCTATTTGTATAAGTCTTATTTGAGGAAACTATATTCTCTATAGTAAAATTTAAAACCCTATTATTAAAAAGAGCAGAAATCCACCTAATTGGCCGTGCAAACTTTATTGAATAATTCCCCCATGTCATTTGTTTGCTAAATTTTAATGATAAAATTACATTTTTTATAATATCGGGTAATATTTCTACTACTTCTTTACCTTTTTCAATTACTTTATATGCTAAATAAATACCCTTTTCACTTTCATACTCAATCAAATCAATAAGTGAAACATTTAGGTTTTTGGCAAAACCTTTAGCAGCTTGTGTGTAATTTCCATTTTTATCAACTGCTATTCTTTTGGGTGGACCAGTAATTATTTTTTCTTTATCTTTTTGAAATTGATTAATTTCACTTATAAAAACTACAATTCTTCTAGGTGTTGCAAAAGACAAGACATTACCAAATTCAACAAAATTTAAATTCAATTGTTCTTCAAACAATATCTTTATATTTTGCTTTGCTTCAGATATACATGATGAAGGAAGCTCTTCAGTTCCTATTTCTAGCAACAAATTACTTTTCATAATTTCTAAATTTGCATTTGTTAAGTAT
>JACVJA010000098.1 GCA_015661035.1 Candidatus Calidifonticultor daggyaiensis
AGTCCCGCAATTGCCCCAATTTCAAAACCTCCTACTTTTGATAAAACATCTATTCCATCATTTTTATTTGGCACATTTATTTCTAAAGCTTTTTTTATTGTATTTACCTTTATTTTATAGGAATTATTGTCAATTCCTGTACCTAACCCTGTAACATCTTCAACATCTTTACCGCAAATACAAGCAGTAATTGCACTGCTGGCAGTGGTATTTCCAATTCCCATATCACCTGTTCCAATAATTTTATAACCTCCCTGCATCATTTGCTCGGCTATTTCAATTCCAGCACAAATTGAACTTTCGGCCTGTTTTTTAGTCATTGCTGGACCTTTTATAAAATTTTTAGTCCCATAATCAATTTTTTTCTCAATAAAAAAGTTTTTATTGATTTGATCTATGTTTATTTTCTGACCGACCCCAACATCAGCTATAACTACATCTGCACCGACATGTCTTGTCAAAACATTAATTGCAGCACCACCATTTAAAAAATTATAAATCATTTGTGTAGTTACTTCTTTTGGGTAAGCGCTTACTTTTTCTTCTGTAACCCCATGATCAGATGCCATAACAACAATAACCTTTTTACTAATATCAGGCTTTAAATTTTTTGTTATTAAAATAATTTTTTTTGCTAGTTCTTCTAGAATTCCTAAGCTTCCTTGTGGTTTAGTCAGATTGTCAAGGTGGTTCTGTGCTAGTTCAAGTAAATTATTATCAATTTCGCCTAGCTTTCTAATTTTTAAGCAGGTACTTTTTATTAAATCTGAGTATAAAGGGTTCATATTAATTACTTTTTCCTTTCTAGCTTTAATTTAAAAAAATTAAATTGTTGCAAGTTTATGACCAAATATATTATTATATTTTGTATGAAAAGTAAAAATGCTTATGAATTATTTTTAGAAGGCAAAAAGTATGTTTTAGAAAATGAATATTTAAAGGCAATAATGTTATTTGAAGAAGCTGTAAAAATTGAACCTAAAAAAGGCTCTATTCGTGAAGCTTTAGCTTTATCATATTATAATTGCGGTTTATATGATTCTGCTAAAATCAATTTTAAAAAAGCCCTAGAAATTGACCTTTCAAATGATTTTGCTCATTATGGGCTAGGATTATGCTTAATTAAAGAAGGAAAATTTTCAAAAGCATTTGGACATTTAAAAATTGCACTTGCCATGAAGCCTAAAAGTATTCTTTATAGTAATACTATTAAAAAATATAGCCAAATATTTGATAAATTTCATAAAAAGCCGAACCAATAATTAACAAAACAATTACAACAATAGAAAGTATAAAAGGATTTTTTTTTAAAAGTCTATTTTGGTATAAATGTTCACCGCTTGTAAGAGCAATACATCTGTATAAAGATTCAGCTGAAAATAAAACTAAAACCTCAATGGGTATAGCTGTTTGCCTTTTTACTGCCCCAGCCAGCAACAAAATTATCATTAAAAAACCTGAAACTAAAGAAAGAGGAATCAAGGTCCTAAAATAACCTAAAATAAAAAAAGAAACCGTAGAAACTAAATTGCCTATAAGAATTGCTCCTAAAACAGTTGCATACTTTGCACCTTGTTCATATTGACTCATGCCAAAAAAACCTTGCAAAAACTTATATTTTTCTGTTAAAGATACAGCAACTTCTTTAAAGAATATAAAGAAAATAAGACCAAAAATAACACCTAGTAAAAAAACCCCAATACATTTAAAAAAAATAACCCAATATCTATTTTTAAATATTTTTTTAGCTGCATGTTTTGGAGTTTTAATAATAGAACAACTAGATTCCCTTTTTGTAATTGCTTTTTTATCATTATCTCGTTGTCTTGGCATTTTATAAAGTTAAAACCTAAAACTATCAAAAAATTAATAATTCTTTAAAAAAAGAATAATTAAAAATATTTAATAGGAATATCTACAGGACTTAAAAGCAGCTTTTTAAATTCTTCATTTAGTTTTAAAAGACTTACGGAACAGCCTTCCATATCTAAAGATGTGCAAAAATTATTTACATATGTTTTAAAAACTTTAATTTTCTTATATTTTAAAATATCGTGAACAATTCCAGCAGCAATATATAACTCACCTATAGGAGTTCCGCCTAAGCCATTTATCATTAAAGCCACCTCATCATTTTCAACAAATGGTAAATCTTCAATAACTGCATTTGTAATTATTGAAATAATTTCATTGGCAGGTAAAACTTTTATTCTTTCTCTGCCAGGTTCACCATGAAGGCCTACTCCAAGTTCAATTTCGTCTGGTCCTAAATCAAAAGTTGGTGAACCTTTTGCAGGTGTTGTACAAGATTTTAAAGCAAAACCCATTGACCTTACATTTTCATTTACTTGTATTGCAAGCTCTTTTAAGCTTTTTAAATTCACTCCTGCTTCTTCAGATTTAGCACCAACAATCTTATAAACAAAAATAGCACCAGCAACTCCCCTTCTTCCAGCTGTAAAAGTGCTGTCTTTAACTGCAACATCGTCATTTATAATAACAGTCTCAACACTAGGTCCGCCTTCAAATTGCAGCATTTCTGAAGCCATTTCAAAATTTGCTCTATCACCAGTATAATTTTTAACTAAAAACAATACTCCTCTGCCTCTATCCACAATTTTCGCAGCATCTACTATTGCATCAAGGGTTGGAGCTGCAAAAACAGGACCAGCACAAGCTGCATCAAGCATTCCTTTACCTACATAAAAAGCTTGATCTGGCTCATGACCACTCCCTGAACCAGAAATTATTGCAACTTTATTTAAATAAGGATCTTTCCTATAAATTATTCTTTTCTCAAGAACTCCTGCAAGTTTGTCAGGATTTGAATCAAGCAATCCTTTTAACATATCATATACAACACTATCAGCAGAATTTATAATTTTTTTCATAATAATCCCTTCAAAAATTCAATACTCTAATATTCCGATAATTCAATTATTAATTCAATTTTTAATATTTCAATTTTTTACTATTTTAATCTTTAATATCTTAATCTCTTTAAATAAGACTTTTTAATACTTCTAAAGCTGCTTCAAACATTAAAACTATAATTAAAGAGCCTGGATCTCTATTCCCCCTACTTCTTTGTCCAAGATAAGATGCTCGCCCTTTTTTTGCAACCATATCAATTGTTTTATCAGAACCAAATTTAGCTGCCATATAAGCTGCATCAATAAATGTGGTTATGTTGATTTTAGTTTCTGAGTTTATATTACTTGAAACATCCACATCATTGTTTATAATCAAAGCAACAGCATTTTTATCAATATCAATTTTTTCCTGCCAGCCTAAATTATTTAATAAGGTTTTCATTGTTTCAACAGCAGGCTCAAGAGCATCAACTAAGGTTTTATCACCAACTTTTGTTCCACCACCTCTTCTTTTTATAACTTGCAGCGCACTTTCAATTGCGCCTATCCAGTCTGAAACTTTAGGTTCTTGGATATCCTGTATAGCTTTTCCAGTTTCTATAAAACCAGTTCCTAACATCGCACCAGAGGTTCCACCAATTGTGTATGCAAGAGTAAAACCAACTTTTTTTAAGATTTCATCTATTTTAAGATTAGCAAGCTCGCTATAAATTTTTTGAACTGCTTCAAAACCTCTTCTAACACCAGAACCACAATCAGCATCTCCAATTGAATCAAGTTGTGTCAGTTCATTTTCTGCAGAAATTAACTTTTGGCTTATAGAGTCTATAACTTTTAATAAAATTTCTTTTTGATTTATCATTTTTTACCTTTAACTAAAATTAAAAATTATTTTACAATAATACAACAACTTTACAATAATACAACAACTATAAAAAATTGTGTATATTTTGCTATAATTAAAAGAATTATTGATTAAGAAATAAATTGAGCTATTTAAGATTTAAATTTACAAGTTTAAATAATATATTACAATTTTAAATAATATTTATGGATAATCCAAAAATTACAGCTCCAGAACCAGTACGTGTAAGGTTTGCCCCAAGCCCAACAGGATATCTTCACATAGGAAGTGCGCGAACTGCACTTTTTAACTGGCTTTTTGCAAAAAAAACAAAGGGGAAATTTATATTAAGAATTGAAGATACTGATATAAAAAGGCATATTGAGAATGCTATACAATTAATTATTAACTCATTAAAATGGCTTGGTATTAATTGGGACGAAGGTCCTGATATTGGAGGAAACTATGGGCCATACAGACAATCTCAAAGAATTGAAATATATAAGGAATATGCAGAAAAACTTATAGCACAAAAAAAAGCTTATTACTGTTTTTGTAATCAAAAAAAGTCGGAAGAAAAATTTAATTCAAAAATTAATATTATTAATGATAATTATAATAATAGTAGTAACATTGCTAATATAACCTATGAAAATGACATTACTAAAATTAATAAAATAAAAAATGTTGGTAATTGTGAATGTATAAAACTAACAAAAGAACAGATTAAAGAAAATAAAAAGAAAAACTTACCTTATGCTATTAGATTTTTAACTCCAAAGAATTACCTAATATCTTTTAATGATTTAGTTTATGGTAAAATTAAGGTTAACAGTGACGTTTTAGAAGATTTTATAATAATTCGCTCAAATGGACTTCCAACATATAATTTTTCTGTAGTTTTAGATGATATCTTAATGGAAATCACTCATGTTATAAGAGGTGAAGACCATATATCAAACACGCCAAAGCAAATTTTAATATATAATTCATTCAAAAAAAATTTGCCAAAATTCGCACATTTACCAATGATTATAGGTGAAGATGGTGAAAAATTAAGCAAAAGACATGGTTCAATATCTATTGAGGCTTATAAAGAAGAAGGGTTTTTACCAGAAGCCATTAATAACTACATGGCATTACTTGGATGGTCATATGATGAGAAAACTACAATATTTTCAACTAATGACTTAATAAATAAATTTACATTAGAAAAGATAAATAAAAAGCCAGCAAAGTTTGATTATAATAAATTGCTTTGGTTTAATGGCCATTATATTAGAAATTCAAAACCTAAAGTTCTTGAAAAGCTGATACATGACAAATTTTTAAGTAAAATTAAAGATAAAGAAAATTTTATTAAAAAATTACCCCAATTAATTCCATTAATTAAACCAAGGATTAAAACAATAAATGAGGCAGAAAAGTTTATATTACCATTCTTTAATGATATAGATTATACTAGAATAAAAAACGAATTTGATACTTTGGATATAAAGCTTTATTTAAATATAATAAGAGAAGCAGTTTTAAATATTCAATCAATAAAAAAAGAAGATTTTAACCCTCAAAACACAGAAAAGTATTTAAGGGAATTGTCTGCAAAAAATAATATCCATATTAAAAAAATTGCTGAAACATTAAGGTTTGCCATTTGGGGCTCAAAAGTCAGCCCTCCTTTATTTGAAACTATAGCTTTGCTGGGAAAAGATAAAACTTTAGATAGGCTTACAAAGTTTGAAGAATTTTTAAAAAATATAGTTTAACATTTATAAGGTTTATATAGCTTTTACCTCATAGCAATTGCCCTAACTAGCAAGATGATTTGATTGTATTTTAGTATAGTTTATGTACTTAAATAGCCTAATTTAATTTAACTTAACTTAATTTAAGCTTAAGCTAATATTAAGCTTTAAACCTTAGTAAGTTATTTATATTGATATTAAATTAAATAATATTAATATTAAATAATATTTAAGAGTAAGATTACAGCCTAAAGATCATTTCTTCAGGTTTAAGGTCCCTTCCTTCTTGGACAACCCTTTTTGTAAAATAAGCTACAACTAACTCTTCATTTGTAGGAATAACAAATACTTTTGCTCTAGAGTCATAGGAATAATCAGCAGAAATTAAACCTTGTCCGCTACCAATTTCAGCGTTTCTCTGGTCATCTATTCTTATTCCCATAAATTCCAGATTTTCAAGCAATCTCTTTCTCATCTGAGCATTTTTTTCGCCTATACCCCCACTTAATACAATACAATCAACACCACCCATTATTGCAGAAAATGAGCCAATA